>NZ_SMSG01000011.1 GCF_004382795.1 Cumulibacter soli
CTACAATCACCACAGGCACCACACCGCAATCGGAGCCCCACCAATGAGCAGACTCAACAACCTGCCTGGACATCACAGCTAGTCGCTGATCGCCATGTAGCGCAGGTTCGGGCGCCCGCTAGGCATTTGCATCACGCCCGACACGTTGTCCTGGAATCCGGCCGCCAGGTACGACATGCACACCGGAATCATGTGCGGCGGGTTCTCGACCCACGCGTCCATGAACTTCTCGTACGCCGGCGTCCGCTCCGCGGGATCCATCGACGCGGCGCCTTCGGTGGCGTACTCCATCAGTTCGGGGTACTCGGCACCGCCCGGGTTGAACAGCGCGGTCGGAGCCAGGTAGCGGCTCATGATCGCGTCCGGGTCGTTGATGCCGGTGTAGACCGAGGTGAACGTCGGCGTGACCTTGTCGATCGCGAACTCCTGCACCTGGGGTGTCGGAGGCTGCGCGTGGATCTCCATATTGATCCCGACCTCGGCCAGCTGCGCTTGGACCGCCTCGGCGAACTTCGTGTACAGCGTGACGTTCGGCGCGGCCGTGGTGATGTCCAGGTCGGTGACGCCCTTGTCCTCGAGGATTTTCTTCGCTTCTTCGGGGTCGTACGGGAAGATGTCGAGTCCGTCGCCGATCTTCTCGCTGTATCCGGGGCTGGCCGGCGGGAACGGCTGAATCTGCGGGATGCAGTACCCGTCGTACAGGCCCTCGGAGATCGCCTCCCGGTCGATCGCCATGTTTAGCGCCTTGCGGACTTCGGGGTCACCGAACGGCTCTTCGGCGGTGTTGACCATGAAGTACACGTAGATCGGGCTCGGCGCAGTGGTGACCTGCAGGTCCGCGTTGGAGACGGTATCGAGTTGGTCGGCGTTGATCTGGGCACCATTGAGTTCGCCGGACTGCAAGGCATTGAAGCGAGTCTGGTCGTCAGGCATGTAGTGGTACGTGCGGGTGGCGACGTTCTGCGCTTCCGGGTCCCAGTAATCGGGGGTCAGCTCATAATCGACCTTGCTGCCGGGATCAATCGCGGTCGTCACGTACGGGCCGATTCCTACCGGTTCGGTGTCGATCGTGCCGTCGGCGACAGCCTTGGGGGAGACCATCATGCCCGCGCGCCCGGCGAGCCCGGACACGAGCGAGCCAAGTCCGCCGGAAAGGTGCAGATCGAGGGTGTATTCGCCGGTGACCTCGACGGACTCGATCTGGTAGACCTCGCCGCTGATCCGGCTGTCTTCGGCCTTGTACCGCTCCAGGTTGAACTTGACGGCTTCGGCGTCGAACGGCTCTCCGTCCGAGAACTTCGCGCCCTCGATCAGTTTGAGCGACAGAGTTTTGTTGTCGTCCGAAGGTGTGAACTCCTCGGCGAGCATCGGGACCGGGATCCCGTCCTCCCCTTCGGCCAGCAGTCGGTCGTACACCGGTTCCATGAAGTTGATGTCACCGCCGGTGACGCTCTTGGCGGGGTCCCAACTGGACGCGAACGCCGTGTAGGCCCATTCGAAGTGGGCGTCCGGGTTGAAGTCGTCGGCGAGCGGAATCGAGTTGGGGTACTCCTCCAGGTCCTCCGATTTCTCTGCCGGGGCGTCGCCGCACCCGGCGAGCAGTAGACCGACCGCCATGATCCCGGCGGCGAACGTGAGCGACCTTCGCATGAGTCCTCCTTGCAAAAATGGACCCGCTCAATGGGGTATCCGGATGGGGGCGCCGCGGCGAATGTGGCGCGGGCCACCTCGCAGTATTGCCGTGCGTGCTCGCCGGGGGAAATGTATGGATTACTTGTTACATTATTGTGACCGCGACCACGTTTCCAGTCGCTGTGCGGTCGACCCGTAATTGGGGCTCGCCCGGCTTTAGCACTCTCGACGGTTGAGTGCTAACGTTGCGGTTGTCGGCCTCCAGGTGAGGCAGTACGACGTACGCCGCGTCCCGTGAGCGGATCTCACAGTTCGGGTGTGCGTGTCGGCTGTCGTCCGTCGCGGGCACCTATGGGGCGTGGCATAAATACTTCCCGTAATAAGGATGGATGCAGTCAATGGCGAAAATGATCGCATTTGACGAGGAGGCTCGTCGCGGCCTCGAGCGCGGCATGAACGCTCTTGCCGACGCCGTCAAGGTGACGCTCGGCCCGAAGGGCCGCAACGTCGTTCTCGACAAGAAGTGGGGCGCGCCCACCATCACCAACGATGGTGTGTCGATCGCCAAGGAGATCGAGCTCGAGGATCCGTACGAGAAGATCGGCGCCGAGCTCGTCAAGGAAGTTGCCAAGAAGACCGACGATGTTGCTGGTGACGGAACCACCACCGCGACCGTTCTGGCTCAGGCGCTCGTGCGTGAAGGTCTGCGCAACGTTGCCGCCGGCGCAAACCCGATGTCGCTGAAGAAGGGCATTGAGGCTGCGGTTGGCTCGGTCACCGAGAACCTCCTCGCGCAGGCCAAGGAGGTCGAGACCAAGGAGCAGATCGCCGCTACCGCTGGTATCTCGGCTGCTGACCCGGCCATCGGCGAGCTCATCGCCGAGGCGATGGACAAGGTCGGCAAGGAAGGTGTCATCACCGTCGAGGAGAGCAACACCTTCGGTCTTGAGCTCGAGCTCACCGAGGGTATGCGCTTCGACAAGGGCTACATCTCGGGCTACTTTGTCACCGACCCGGAGCGTATGGAGGCCGTCCTCGACGATCCGTACCTGCTCATCGTCGAGGGCAAGATTTCGAACGTCAAGGACCTGCTCCCGCTGCTGGAGAAGGTTATGCAGTCGGGTAAGCCGCTGGCGATCATCGCCGAGGACGTCGAGGGCGAAGCGCTGTCGACCCTCGTCGTCAACAAGATCCGCGGCACCTTCAAGTCGGTTGCTGTTAAGGCCCCCGGCTTCGGCGATCGCCGCAAGGCAATGCTGCAGGACATCGCGATCCTGACCGGTGGCCAGGTCATCTCTGAGACCGTTGGTCTGTCGCTGGAGACCGCTGGCCTCGAGTTGCTGGGCCGCGCACGCAAGGTCGTCATCACCAAGGACGAGACCACCGTTGTCGAGGGCGCCGGTGACGTCGACCAGATCAACGGTCGCGTAGCGCAGATCCGTGCCGAGATCGAGAACAGCGACTCCGACTACGACCGCGAGAAGCTGCAGGAGCGCCTGGCGAAGCTCGCCGGTGGCGTCGCCGTCATCAAGGCTGGCGCCGCGACTGAGGTTGAGCTCAAGGAGCGCAAGCACCGCATCGAGGACGCCGTTCGCAACGCGAAGGCAGCCGTCGAAGAGGGTGTCGTGCCTGGCGGTGGCGTCGCGCTGATCAACGCTGGTGCAACCGCGTTCGACGGCCTGAACCTGGCCGGCGATGAGGCCACTGGCGCGCAGATCGTCAAGGTTGCCATCGAGGCGCCGGTGAAGCAGATCGCCGTTAACGCTGGCCTCGAGGGTGGCGTTGTCGTGGAGAAGGTCAAGAGCCTCGAAATCGGCAACGGCCTGAACGCTGCGACCGGTGAGTACGTCGACATGCTGGCTGAAGGCATCATGGAGCCGGTCAAGGTGACTCGTTCCGCGCTGCAGAACGCCGCGTCGATCGCCGCGCTGTTCCTTACCACCGAGGCAGTCGTCGCCGACAAGCCGGAGAAGGCCGCTCCGGCCATGCCGGACGCCGGTGGCATGGGCGACATGGGCTTCTAAGTCCGCTCAGCAGTTACCAGTGGGCCCCGACCGCAAGGTCGGGGCCCACTGTCGTTCCGGGCGCTGGCCACTCGATCCGGCCTCGGCCCACTCGTGCCGGCGCTGGGTGCCACCTGATGCGCCCCGACAGGGGGGGCGATCTCGGGCCGGTAGCCATCTCCTCCGGCGTAGGCGGGCACCGATAATGTGAACGTATGGCGTTCACGGCGGCACTCGATATCGGCGGTACCAGCCTGGTGGCGGGGCTCGTCCGGCGCGATTTCGTCGTACAGCGCCGTCTCGAGCGACCGGCGCCTGCGGCTGCCGACGAGGTGATTTCGGCGTCCATCGCGCTGCTGGGCGAGGTGATCGGGGACGACAGCATTGACGCGATCGGTATCGGGTCGCCCGGCACTATCCATCCGATCGACGGTCTGGTTGTCGCCAGCGATAGCAAGCCTGAGTACGAAGGCGCCGCCATCGGCCCGCGGATCGGCGATCACTTCAATGTGCCGTACGCCGTGACCAACGATGTGAACGCCGCGGGTGTTGGGGAATTGGCTCATGGCGCCGCACAGGGCTTCTCGCGTGTTCTCGTGGTGAGCATCGGCACCGGAATCGGTGGTGCACTGCTGATCAACGGCCGGATCGAGGAAGGCTTGCACGGTACCGCGGGTGAGATCGGCCATCTCTTGGTCGGCGCTCACGGTGTGCACCCGTGCGGCTGTGGACGCAGCGACCATCTCGAGGCAGTGGCCAGCGGACCCGCCATTGAGGCGCGGTACGCCGCCGAGACCGGCGAGCAAGCGCTCTCGCTAGCGGCGCTGGCTGCGCGAGCCGAGGATGACGATCTGATTGCCGCGCGCGTGATCGACGATGCCGCGACCTGGCTTGGCCGCGCAGTGGCCGGCGTGGGTAACGCCCTCGACATTGATCTATTGCTGCTCACTGGCGGAGTGAGCGGGATCGGCCCGCGATACACCGACCGGGTGGCCCAGGCATTTCATGGCGAGGTGATGAAGCCGCTACGTGAGGTGCCGGTGCTGCTCGGCGCCCTGCGCGGCGATGCACCACTGATCGGCGCGGCGACGTATGTGCGCGCCCGTCTGGGGATCGACTGAGCGCTGGCACGTCGACTGAGCGCAGTACAGACATAAGGTCTCGACATGCGACTCTTCACGGCTATCACGCCACCGGCCGACATCATTGACGGGTTGGATGAGCGCCTGGACGTGCTGCGCGAGATCCGCACTGACCTGCGCTGGGTGCGCGCCGACAATCTGCATGTCACCGTGCGGTTTCTAGGCGAATGCGGTGAACGTGAAGCCGACCGCCAGATCGAGCATTGGCGTGATCGGTGCGCGCGGCTCGATCCCTTTGAGGTGCGCCTTCGCGGCGCCGGCTGCTTCCCGCACGTCTGGATGGCGAAAGTGCTGTACGCCGCCGTGGAGTGCGATGCGCGGTCCTGGACACGCTTGGCCCCGCTGCAGAGCACGCCTCATCTCACCGTCGCGCGCTCGCGTCAGCAGGTGGATCTGACGGGGGTCGTCGATGAACTTGCCGAGCTGACCAGCGCGCCGTGGTGTGTCGATCAGGTGTCGATGTTCCGCTCTTTCCTCGAACCTGGACGCGCTCCTCGGTATGTTCCGATAGAGACCTTCAGATTGGGAGGCTGCGATGGCGGCGCGGCATGATCACGGGGCCTACGGTCCGAAGTACGACACACCCGGTCAGCAGGGGGCAATTCCGACGAGCCCGCCAACCGCTCCGGGAGCGCCGACGGCGCCCGGGCGCCGAGGTAGCACCGAGCAAGCTGGATTGGTCGCCGGCGGGTCCGCGAGTGCGCCGCCGCACACGGGTGCCGAGAATCCGATGGCCTCGGCTCCGCATGTCGCCGCCGTTGGCGCGCGTCCGGTGCGTCGCGCGCCGTCGATCGCCGTCGGGCTGACCTTATTCGCCGTCTTACTGGGGGCGCTCGCGCTTATCTGGCCGACGAAGCGCGTGCGGCAGAGCATCGGGCCCGATTCCGATATGGAGGTGGTGTTCAGCTTCTGGATACATGGCGCGGCGTCCACGGAAACTCCGGATGGGACGCAGTCCGCATTGCTGCCGGTCGGTTTGATCCTGTTCATCCTGGTACTGGTGTGCGCGACGGGCGGTGCGATCGTGGCGTGGATCGGACGCAGCCTGCGCTGTGACGCGTTCGGAATGCTCTGCGCGGGAGCTCTCGGCGCAGTGTTCGCTGTGCCCAGCCTGATGGCGTTCGGGGACGCGACGTTCTCGGAGGATTCGGCAACGCAGGAATATGCCGCGGGTGTGTGGTTGGGGATTGCCTCCGGGGTCATCGCGTTGGCGGCCGCCGCGTTGTTCTTCATCCGTCTCGGAAGAGATGTTGAGGCTCGCATTCACAACTGAGCATCGGCGGCGGGCTCGCCAACGCGCAATCGAGCAGGCTTACTCGGAAGTTCAGACACCAAACGGGCAGTCAGGCCGGCGGCCTGACTGCCCGTTTGGTGTTGTTTGTGCGTTAGCTACTTCTGGTGCGGAGCGACGTACGCCTGGGCGTCCTCAGAGGAGAACAGGTCCGCAGCCACCGACAAGCCGTCGGGTGCCTCGGGGTCAGCGGCCAGGATGTAGGTCTCGCGGCTGGACGGTGCACCAGGAACGGTGAAGTCCAGTGCGCCACCAAGGCCCTGGGAGTCGACCTGGTCGACCTTGTCCTTGGCGGCCAGTAGACCGTCGCGGGTCAGGTCGCCGTCCTCGCACGCCTGCTCCAACACGGCCTGCCACGCGAGCGAGGTGACGTACTGCTGCATCACGCCGATGTTCGGGTCCTCGTCGGTCATCTCGGCGTACTTCTCGGCAACGTGCTCCGCCAGCGGATTGTCGGCGCCGAACGGTGCGACCGAGGAGATCAGATGGTAGTGCTTCAGGCCTTCGGTCACCGTCTCATCGTCGAACATGGTCGGCGAGAAGGTCGGGTTGCTACCGATGATCGGCACGTTGAGATTCTGTGCCACGTTCTGTACGGCGGTCGAGGACACCGCGGCCGGGGGCGTGGTGATCGCGATCGCGGTCACGCCCTGGGACTTCATCTTCGTGACGGTCGCGGTCATGTCGGTGTCAGTGCCACCGATCGGTGCCTCGACGATGTCCAGGCCGTGCTCCTTGGCGAAGTACTTCGAGCCCATCAGGCCGTTCTGCCCGTACTCGGAATCGGTATAGATGTGGCCGATCTTGTCGCCTTCGGCGATCTTGCCCTCGTCCATCAGCCAGGTGAGTCCGTTGATCATTTCGACGTCGTAGGTCTGGCCAACCATCATGACCTCGGGGGCATCCAGGTTCACCGACGCCCACGATCCGGGGGAAACGATCATCTTGTCCTGGATGACTCGAGTCTTGAGCGCGGCGAGGATCGGCGAGCCAACCATCTGGATGATGCCGACTGCGTCCGGCTTGATCTCTTCATACAGCGGCACGGCATTGTCGACCTCGTAGCCGGTGTCCTTCTCCAGGATCTCGATCTGGCGTCCGCAGATTCCGCCCTCGTCATTGACGTCATCAGCCCAAATGTTCTGACCGGCGGTGAACGCCAGAGAGAGCACCTTGAAAACACCGGAATGATCGGCCAGCGAGCCGAGCGTGATGGTGTCGTCGGTGACGCCGATGTCGGCCTTGACGTCGCCGCTGCCGCCGTTACCACCGCCGCCGTTGTCGTCGCTGGCTTTGGTCGAGCAACCGGTGATGGTCAGCGCGAGCGCCGTGATGCCTGCTGCCGCGACAGTGATCTTCTTCTGCATTGCTTCCCTGTTCTTTCTGGCCCAACTGGGTCATGTTCTCTTGGCGTGGAAAGGGATTCTCGCCGACTCTGATCTGCTGGCTGAAACTCCGCCAGCCTCGTTGACATCGGCGGCGCCGCCACCACCACCGGAGTCGTCCGGTGCTTTCGTGTCGCATCCAGCGAACGCGGCGCGAGCGAGACGACTCTGATCGTGCGACCTCTCACGCCACTCCTCTCCACGATGCTGGGCAACTGGAGAGTAACGAGATGGGCGTCACACGGATATCCAAATTGAACAATGGTTTACGTTCGTGTCAAAGTCGTAATCTTTCTAGGCCTGTAGGCCGCTGGCGGCCGCGATGCGCACACCTCACCACTATGTGGGATTGCCCGAGTTGAGGCGTGTGCGCCGGTGGCAGCGTGCGGGTCCGGTGCCGCCTTCGGCCGCAACCGCCGCAATTGACCGCATCGCTCCTCGCGATACAGAACGGTGGGGCCGCCCAGCACCTGCTGGACGGCCCCACCGTTACGCATATTCAGTTGTGTCAACGCTCGTGCTTACGGTTCTCGTCCATCCGGTGGAGCGTCATTCGACCCGCCATTCGAGTTCGCGGCGTTGCTCGACGTCGCCGCACCGTTTGACGCGTTCGCGTCGTCCTGAGCGGAGCCGGTAGCCGCACGCGAGGGCTTCTTGGAGAAGAGGCCCAGTAATCGGTCGCCTATACCGGCGAACCCTCGAGGTTCGAACATGATGATCAACACGATCAATGCACCGTAGATGAACGTCGCAATGACCGTCGGGGAGAACGCCGTACCGCTGGTCGCGGCTGCGCCGCCACTCTGCATCATGGCATTCAGAATCGGCGGCATGCCGAAGACGATGAACGCACCGATGACCGCGCCGAGCAGTGAGCCCATACCGCCGATCACGACCAGCGCGAGGTACGAGATCGACGTCAGTAGTGAGAACTTTCCTTGCTCAGCGGATTCGTCGGGGGTCAGCAGCTGCAGCTGCCAGACCGACATGACGCCAGCGAGTGCGGCGTACGACGAGGAGATAACGAACGCCATCATGCGGGTGCGCGGGACGTTCACGCCCATCACCGTGGCCATCGCGTCGTTATCGCGAACCGCGCGCCACGCACGACCGATTCGGCCGTTGATCGCGCCGCGAGCGAGCACGTAAGCGATACCCATCAGGATCGCGTACAGCCACCACAGCCGTTCGGACCGACCGATCTCGACGTTCATGACGAACAGGTCTGGTACACCCTCGGCCGGGTTCACG
This sequence comes from Cumulibacter soli, assembly GCF_004382795.1. Classification (NCBI taxonomy): domain Bacteria; kingdom Bacillati; phylum Actinomycetota; class Actinomycetes; order Geodermatophilales; family Geodermatophilaceae; genus Cumulibacter; species Cumulibacter soli. The sequence goes on from NZ_SMSG01000011.1 coordinate 8,705, forward strand.
CTGAAGCCGAACAAGTTGAAGTCCGGTACCGCGCGACCAGAGGCGTGCCCAGCCAGCGACGGCAGCTTCTTCGACACGAAGAACATGATGTAGACCAGCGAGATGGACGCCAGACCGAGGTAAATGCCCTTCACGCGGCTAGAAATCGGCGCGAACAGCGCTCCGACGATGCCGCCGACGAGGATGGCCAGAATTAGCGCAACAATCGGCGGGAGGCCGAACCCGAAGTGCTGAAGTTCCTCGACGCCGTCGGTGTTCACCATGTAATCGGACTCGGCCGCGAACACCGTGTAGGAGATCGCGCCGATCAGCATGAACGCGGCGTTGGCCAGCGACAGCAGACCGGCCTGGCCGAGCAACATGGTCAGACCGAAGCCGCCGACTGCGGCCGCCATGACCGCCTGGCCGTTCGACAGGTCAGCGGGCAATAGGTATAGCGGCGCCATGAACATGACGATCGCGTAGATCAGCATGCCGATTGGCAGTCGCCAACGCCGCCAGGTGGATGGTGCTACGAGCTTCTTGACGTCCTCATCGGAGGACAGGTCGCCCAGGTCGGGAGTCGCGGTATTGGTATCAGACACGACGCTGCTCCACCTTTCCGAAGAGGCCAGAGGGCTTGAAGAACAAAACGAGGACCATCACGACGTACACGGCAACGGTCGCGAACAACTTGTCGACGTAGAACTCGCCGAACGAGTTGGTCAGGCCCACGATCACACCGCCGACGATGGAGCCCTCGATCGAGCTCAAACCACCGATGACGACGGCGGGGAATGCGACGAGCAGGATCGAGTGTGTCGTGGCTGAAAGGCCGGATCCTGCGAAGGACGGCGACGCGACGAAGAGCACCGCGACGCCGGCCAGCATGCCGCCGATAAACCAGGCCGACGCCGTCACGCGACCCGAGCGGATACCCATCAACGAAGCTGCTTCCTTGTTTTCCGACTGGGCGCGCATCGACGTGCCCCAGTTGGTCTTGCGGAAGATCGTGATGAAGACACCGATCAGAATCAACGCGGTGATGATGCTCGCCAGGTAGATGCCCTGGATGCTCACGGCGCCGATCTTGATCGGGGAGATTGATGGGAACAGGTTCGGATTATCCGACACGCCTAGTCGCCGGATGATCTCGGTGAACAAGATCGTATCCAGACCGATCGTCATAATCGCTAACGAGTCGTGTGCGGCCAGTTTGGCGTTATTGATGAGAACGCGCTCGATGATCAGCGCCAGTACGCCGGCGCACAGGATGCCGCCGATAGCGGCCGGGAACCAGCCGATGTGCGGTTCGAGCACGAACACCATGTATCCGCCGACGAGGGCGAGGGAGGCGTGCGCGAAGTTGATGACCTCGGTGGCCTTGTAGATCAACACGAAGCCCAGCGCGAGCAGCGCGTACACCGCGCCGCGGCCGAGGCCGGTGATGAGGACCTGAAGGAATGTGCTCATCGGTCAGCCTCGCCTTCGAGGGTGGCAGAAAGGTTCACGTCATCCGTTTCTGTGGAGTCGACCTCGTCCTCCTCGGCACCGAGGTACGCGCGGATAACGGCTGGGTCGTTCTGGACTTCCGAGGGGACGCCGTCCGCGATGCGCTTGCCGAAGTCAAGGACCGTGATGTGGTCGGCGACGCCCATGACGAGGCTCATGTCGTGTTCCACGAGCATGATCGAGACGCCGATTTCGTCGCGGACGTCCTCGATGAGGTCGGCGAGTTCGGCGGTCTCCGAACTGTTCATACCCGCGGCGGGCTCGTCCAGCATCAGCAACTTCGGCTCGGTAGCCAACGCGCGCGCGATATCGACACGCTTCTGGTTGCCGTACGAGAGCACGCCGGCGGCATCATCGAGGTGGTCGGCAATGCCGAGGAACTCGCAGATTGCGGCGGCGCGTTCTTTATGTCGCCGCTCTTCCTTCATGGTCCACGGCAGCCGTAGCGCGGATGAGAAGAATCCGCCCTTCGTCAGGTGGTAGCGCCCGAGCATCACGTTGTCGAGCACCGTGGAGGTGGGCGACAGCGAGAGGTTTTGGAAGGCGCGCCCGATTCCGACGCCGGCGATCTTGCTCGGGTGCAACCCGGTAAGGGTGTGCTCGCCGAACTTCACGCTGCCGGTCTTGACCTTGTACACGCCGGTAATCGCGTTGAAGCAGGTCGACTTGCCGGCGCCGTTCGGGCCGATGAGCGCGTGAATGGTGCCTGGCTGGATGGTGAAACTGGCGTGATCGAGGGCGACGATACCGCCGAAGTGCACGCTGACGTCGTCGACCACCAGCGGCGGTACGCCGAGGGCCTTGGTGGCCTCGCGCGTTGCGCTGCTGATCGTCGGATCGAGCTGGCTCTGTGCTGACATGGGTTCTTTCTCGGTCATCCGGCCCACACCCCGAGCTTGCGGCGAGGCGGCCGGTTCTTGATGCGCTGCTCGGCAGCTTCGGTCTCCTCGCTGCTGCCGTGCCCGCCCAGATACAGCTGCTGGACGTCTTCTGAATTAGCCAGGTCGGCAGACTTGCCCTGCAGCGCGAGGTGGCCGACCTCGAGTACGACGGCCCGGTGCGAGACGCGTAGCGCCATCGCCGCGTTCTGCTCCACGAGCAGGATCGATGTGCCGTACTCCTCGTTGATCATCGTGACGATCTGTCCGATCCGGGTGATCAGCTGCGGGGCCAGACCCAGCGAGGGCTCATCGAGCAGCAGCACCTTGGGCTCGGTCATCATCGCGCGACCGATGGCGAGCATCTGCTGCTCACCGCCGGACAGCAGGCCAGCTGGCTGCTTGGAACGCTCCTGAAGGCGGGGGAACAGCGAGTAGACCCGGTCGCGGGCCGTATCGCGGCGTTTTGGATTCGCGGTCAGACCGCCGGCTCGGAGGTTCTCGTCGACGCTCATGCGCCCGAAGATCTGACGGCCCTCGGGGACCTGAATAACCTGGTGCTCGACGATACGGGCGGGATCCATGCGATCGATCCGTTGGCCGTCGAACGAGACGCTGCCCGAGGTGATCGTGCCGCGGTGCAACTTCAGCGTCGCCGAGATAGCGCGCAGCAACGTTGACTTGCCAGCTCCGTTTCCGCCGAGAACACAGACCACCTCGCCCTCGGGCACGTCGAAACTCACGTTGCGCAGGGCCTGGACTGACCTGCCGTAGCGCACGGAGACGTCATTGATGCTTAGCACGGGCCTCCCCCGATTGGTTCCGATCGCTTACCGCGCGACCGGGTAGGTGATGTTGTCGGATTAACTGAGCCCCAGTGGAGGACTGGGGCTCAAAGAATAGTGGCTTACGCCACCACCGCGTGACCAGTATCCGGTCGACATCGCTGTCAAATTTCACCGTTCCGATATCTGAGCCGGGAACCACCCAGCACGCGGTGCGCATAGCGTACAGATCGATTCGTGCAGGGTCACCCGTGACGCCGAATGTCTCAAAATTTGGGACGAGTGACCACGGAGTACGGTCGCCCGGCCGGAGACGGTGTTGCGGATACGCGCCGCGATAAGGTAGCAATATGGGGTTGTACGTCGATCGCCCGATCTGGCCGTGGCGAGACAGAATGTGGGCGCATTTGATCGCCGACAGCACCTTCGATGAGTTACACACCGCCGCCCGTGCGCTCAACATCCCGGAGCAGGCATTTGACGGGGACCACTACGACATCCCCGAGGATCGCTGGGAAGAGGTCGTGGCGTACGGTGCCGTGCCGGTCTCCTCCCGCGACATCGTTCGGCTGCTGCGGACCGCGGGGCTGCGGGCGCCCAAGCACCTGCGCTAGTCGTCGCCGGGTGGCTCTGCCGCGTCGTACACCGTGAGCTCGGCCGTCAGGTTCGTGCGCGCCGGATCTTCCAGATGGCGAAACGCTGGATGTTGAAACAGCCGCTCATGCTCGAGTAGATCGCGCAGGACGCTGCTGCGGCCTGCGCGGAAGTCGTCATCGCCGACGTGCGAATACTCGGCGCGTACTGCTTCGACGTACCGCAGGTAGATCGCGGGCGACTGGCCGAGAATCGCGAGGTCGGCGTCCAATAGCAGGGCAGCTTCGTCGTCGGGCGGGTCCGCGTGCTCCGCGGTGAGTAGAACGAGGTTGGCAACCCGGTCCGTGGCGTCCGCTTTGCCGAGTCTGGTGAGCGATTCGCGCGCGAGGTCGGCGCTGTCGGCTTCGTTGGTGGACGACGTGGGGTCGTAGATCGCATCGTGGTACCACGCCGCCAGCATCGTGTGCGGGTGCGCATTTTGCGCCGCCAGTAACTCGAGCATGAGCAACAGATGTTCCAGATTGTGATACGCGCGATGCGGTTCGCTCCAGCGCTCGATCAGATCACTCCACTCTGCGCGCGCGAGTTCATCATCACCGGCGTACGGTGTCCAGAGGTCCAGCAGGCGTGTCGACTCCATGCGACGATGGTAGGCAGGGAATAGACGCCGCGTGGCTGGTGTTGAGTCGGTGAGGTAATCATGCGAGGGAGGCGAGAACGGTGACTTTCGAGTATGCGTTCAGCCGTCGTCACGTGGACCTACTGCGGGTGAGCAGCGCTCTCTGTTGCTAGCGGACGCGTCCGGTTCTCGGGCGCAGACGAACTCAGATTCGCACCCAACAGAGGACTGCCATGACCCCCGTTTCCGACCATGAGGTGTGGGCGCAGATTCAGCGTGAAGCTGCTCGGGACGCCCACGAAGAGCCCGTTCTGCGCGCGCACCTGACCAAATTGATTCTGCGGCACGACTCGCTGCCCGCAGCGCTCGCGGCCGTGCTCGGCGCGAAACTCGCCGCCGCGTACGTATCGGCTGAACAGATCGCCGCGCTGACCCGCGAGGCGTTCGCTGATCCCGAACTCGAGCGTGCGCTCATCGCCGATCTTCAAGCGGTAGCCACTCGTGATCCGGCATGCCGCGGTTATAGTTCGCCGCTGCTGCACTTCAAGGGCTTTCAGGCGCTCCAGGCGTACCGCGTCGCGCATTCGCTGCTGCTGAGTGGACGTGAGTCACTTGCGTCCTACCTGCAGGGGCGCATTTCCGAAGTCTTCGCGGTCGACATCCACCCCGCGGCGCGGATCGGTAAGGGCATCATGTTCGACCACGCCACCAGCGTCGTCATCGGCGCGACGGCCGTCGTCGACGACGACTTCTCCATGTTGCACGAGGTCACCCTCGGTGGCACGGGCAAGGAGGACGGCGATCGCCACCCGAAGATCGGGCGGGGCGTGATGATCGGCGCCGGCGCCAAGGTGCTCGGCAACATCAAGGTCGGCGATGGTGCCAAGATCGGTGCGGGCAGTGTCGTACTGGATCCGGTTCCGCCGCACGTCACGGTTGCCGGTATCCCGGCCAAGCCGGTCAGCTTCCCGGCGCACTCGTTCCCGGCATTGGAGATGGACCAGTCCTTCGATGGCGAGCGTGACCTGGTTGACTCGCTGGCCCGGTGGGAGAGCGAAGCCGAATCCGAGTCCGAACGCGCTTGAATTAGTCCCCGCGCGGTCGTCGAGCGCATCTCAATCGGTCATCGCCCGAGGGAGCACGGTGGGCGACTGCGCGGGTCGCGACTGTCGGTGAACCACCTTGCTGCCTTGTGCGGCGTTCGGTTGGTCGATGACGGGCCTGTTAATCGTCGTCGCGATCGAGCTCGGCTGACAGATCGGCGGCGAGATCTGCGTCAAAATCGCTGTTCGCCAACGGTAGCGGTCCGGCGATCACGTCATCAGCGTCCACGATGGTGTACGCGTAACCCTGCTCGGCCAAGAACCGCTGGCGGTGCGCGGCGTAATCGGCGTCGATCGTGTCCCGGCTGATGACCGTGTAGAAATGGGCCTGTTTGCCGTCGGCCTTCGGCCGCAGGACTCGTCCCAGCCGCTGCGCTTCCTCCTGCCGAGATCCGAACGTTCCGGAGATCTGAATCGCGACCGACGCCTCTGGCAGATCGATGGAGAAGTTCGCGACCTTGCTGACCACCAGGACTCGTAACTCGCCGGTGCGGAATTGGTCGAATAGCCTCTCGCGTTCCTTGTTCGGTGTTTTGCCCTGGATGATGGGTACGCCGCCGAGGTGTTCGGCGACTTCGTCGAGTTGGTCCAGGTAGGCACCGATAACCAGTGTCTGCTCTTCGGCGTGCTTTTCTACCAGTTTCTTGACCACCGGGAGTTTGGTGCGCGCGGTCGCCGCCAGTCGATACTTCTCCTCGGCTTCGGCAGTCGCGTACGCCATCCGCTCGGCGTCGGTGAGCGTCACTCGCACTTCTCCGCAAACGGCGGGTGCGATCCAGCCCTGCGCCTCGATGTCCTTCCACGGTGCGTCGTACCGCTTGGGCCCAATCAGGGAGAACACATCGCCCTCGCGGCCGTCCTCGCGCACGAGGGTCGCGGTGAGTCCGAGTCGTCGGCGTGACTGCAGATCAGCCGTGAGCCGGAAGATCGGTGCGGGCAGCAAATGGACCTCGTCGTACACCACGAGTCCCCAGTCGCGCGAGTCGAACAGATCCAAGTGCATGTACTGGCCTTTGCGGCGCGTGGTCATGATCTGATACGTCGCAATCGTCACCGGCCGGATCTCGCGCTTCTCGCCGGAGTACTCACCGATCTCTTCTTCGGTCAGTGAGGTGCGTTCGATGAGCTCTCGTTTCCATTGCCGCCCGGCGACGGTGTTGGTGACCAGGATGAGCGTCGTTGCCTTCGCTTGAGCCATCGCTGCGGCACCGACCATCGTCTTGCCAGCGCCGCAGGGGAGTACGACGACTCCCGAGCCGCCGGCCCAGAAGCCATCGACTGCCTGCTGTTGGTAATCGCGCAGCGACCAGTCGTCCTGCACGAGTTCGATCGGGTGTGCTTCGCCGTCGACGTACCCGGCGTGGTCCTCTGCGGGCCAACCGATCTTCAGCAGGGCTTGTTTGAGGCGGCCGCGCTCGGACGGATGTACCGAGACGATGTCCTCGTCGATCCGGGCGCCGATCATCGGCTGGATCTTCTTGTTGCGTAGCACCTCTTCGAGGACGGCGCGATCAGTCGTTTGTAGTACCAGCCCGTGTGAGGGGTGCTTCTGCAATTGCAGCCGACCGTAGCGATCCATCGTCTCGGCGATGTCTACCAGCAGCGACTGCGGGACCGGGAATCGAGAGAAGCGAACCAGGGCGTCGACCACCCGCTCGGCGTCGTGACCGGCGGCTCGTGCGTTCCACAGGCCGAGCGGCGTCAGTCGGTAGGTGTGCACGTGTTCGGGAGAGCGTTCTAATTCGGCGAACGCAGCGATCTCCAATCGACACGCCTGCGCCTGCTCGTGGTCGATTTCCAGCAACAACGTCTTGTCGGACTGGACGATCAGCGGTCCACCGGTCATCGGCGCATCCTCTCGGGTCGGGCTGCAATCCACCAGGATAATCCGCATTCGGCGCGGGCGCCGCCGGAGCCAAACTCGGGGCAGGCGACAAATTACTACGGCGTGTAGTATCTACTACCGACCGTAGTAAGCAGGCTTGTCTTACCGGGAGTTCGCATGGACGCGACCGACCTCGCGCGTTGGCAGTTCGCCATCACCACCGTCTATCACTTCTTATTCGTGCCGGTGACGATCGGCCTGTCGGCGATCGTGGCCTACTACCACGCTCGGTGGGTGCGTAAACGGGACGAGGACGCGCTACGACTCTCGAAGTTCTTCGGCAAACTCTTCACGATCAACTTCGCGCTCGGCCTCGTTACCGGCATCGTCCAGGAGTTCCAGTTCGGAATGAACTGGTCGGACTACAGCCGATTCGTTGGCGACGTGTTTGGCGCGCCGCTGGCGCTCGAGGCGTTGCTCGCATTCTTCCTCGAATCCACCTTCCTTGGCCTGTGGATCTTTGGGTGGGGACGTATCCCGGAGCGCCTGCATGCCGCTTGCATGTGGATTGTGCATATCGGCACTCTCTTGTCGGCGTACTTCATCTTGTCGGCCAACTCATTCATGCAGAATCCCGTCGGCTATCGGCTGAATGAGACCACCCGTCGCGCCGAGATGACCGACTTCGTGGCGATACTGACCAACAAGGTTCAGCTCGTCACCTTCCCGCACGTCGCGTTCGCGTCGTACATGGTCGGTGGTGCCGTCGTCATGGGCGTTGGGCTGTGGAAAGCGAGGCGGGGAATCCTCGACGCGGCGCAGAATCCCGAGTCCACAGGACAAGACTCACGCGCGGATTCCAGCGTCGAGAACGCATCGCTGGCGGATGTCCCGATCTACCGACGCGCGGCACGCACCGGTGCGCTGGTCTGCCTGGTCGCCAGTGTCGGCATCATCGTCACTGGAGACATCCAGGGCAAAATTATGACTGACGTCCAGCCAATGAAGATGGCTGCGGCCGAGGCACACTACGAAACCTCGACGACCGCGCCGTTCTCGGTATTCTCCACCGGTGACCTCAACGGCGAGAACGCCGTGCATTGGATTCAGGTTCACGGACTACTGAGCTACCTGGGCAAGGGCGACTGGAACGCCGAGATCGAAGGTATATATGACCTTCGCGAGCAGTACATTGAGCAGTACGGCGGAGATCCGGACTCGCGCACCTACGATGCGACGTACACGCCGAACATCCCGATGTCCTACTGGTCGTTCCGACTGATGATGGGCCTGGGGTTCGCCACGACCGCCGCCTCGGCGCTGGTGTTGTGGGTGACGCGAAAAGGTGCCCTACCCCCGACTGGCCGAATGATCGGCGCGATCGCTGTACTGACGCCGTTCGCGCCAATATTCGCTAATAGCTTCGGGTGGATCTTCACCGAGATGGGGCGTCAGCCGTGGGTGGTCTACGGCGTGTTCACCACGCAATCGGGTGTATCGCCGGGAACGACCGCCACCGAGGTGCTCATCTCGATGGGCGTCTACACCGTGCTCTACGCCGTCCTCGCCGCCATCGAACTGAAACTGTTCCGGGATTACGTACGCAAGGGCCTCGAGCCGTTTACCGAACCGGCGAAACCCAACGACGCGGACGACGACGCCCCGCTCGCGTTCGCCTACTGAGCAACGCCCACTAGGAAAGGAATCCAGATGGATCTCGTCACCGTGTGGTTCTTGATCATTGGCGTGCTGTGGACCGGTTATTTCGTTCTCGAAGGGTTCGACTTCGGCGTCGGCATGCTGCTTCCGGTGCTCGGTCGTGGACGCGATGAGCACGAGCGGAATCAGCGACGGCGAGTCCTGCTGAATACGATCGGTCCGGTCTGGGATGGCAACGAGGTGTGGTTGCTGACGGCTGCAGGTGCGATGTTTGCCGCGTTTCCGGAGTGGTACGCGACGCTGTTCAGCGGCTTCTATCTGCCATTGCTGCTCATTCTCGCCGCGCTGATCATCCGAAACGTGGGCATCGACTACCGGCACAAGCGAGACGGGGTGCGATGGCGCGCGCGATGGGACGCCGCGATCATTGTTGGGTCCTATGTGCCCGCCCTGCTGTGGGGTGTCGCGCTCACCAATATCGTCGCGGGGGTTCCCCTCGATGCGGACCACGAATACGTGGGCGGTCTGCTTACTCTGTTCAACCCGTTGGCCCTGCTGGGCGGTGTTACGTTCGCGGTGGCGTTCGTCGCCCACGGTGCGCTGTTCGTGGCGCTGAAGACGACCGGGGAAATTCGTCATGACGCTCGTCGGATCGCCAGTAAGTTCGGCCTCCTGGCACTCACGCTGGCCAGCTTCCTGCTCGTCTGGCTCGGCCTGCGCACTGGTACGACCGCCAGTTGGGTCCTGAGCGGCATCGTCGTCCTCGCGTTGATGGCCGGTATTTTCTACAACGCCCGCGGCCGTGAGGGTCGAGGATTCGCCAGCATGTTCGCGGCCATCGGTTTGGTTGTGGCGGCGTACTTCACGATGCTGTTTCCCGACGTCATGCCCAGCGCACCGAATCCGCAGTGGTCGCTCAGCGCGGCCGACGCAGCGAGTACGCCGTACACGCTGCAGATCATGACCTGGGTTGCGGTGGTCTTCGCGCCGGTCGTAGTGCTGTACCAATCGTGGACGTATTGGGTGTTTCGTAAACGGATCGGCACCCAGCACATCCCGGCTGCGACAGGACCGGTGGGAGAATGAAACCATTCGATCCGCGGTTGTTGCGTGCAGCCCCCGAAGTCCGTGGCCCGCTGATTGGGCTCGGCGCAATCGCTGTCCTGCAAGGAATCGCGACGATCGCGACAGCATTTGCGCTCGCGTCGTTGCTGAGCGCCGTCGTGCGAGGAGAGTCCGCTGATCGAGTTGTCCTCGCGGCAGCTGTAGCAGCTGGCGCGTTCGCTGCCCGGGCCCTGTGCGGCGGCGCCCAGGAGTGGGCCGGGGCGCGAGCGGGTGCCACGGTGCAGACGCGACTACGCTGGCGGCTGCTCGCGGCGTGGCTGAGCAGTCCCGCAAGCACCCCCTCGGGCGCTGGCGAAGCAGCGACGTTGGCGAGTCAGGCGCCGACGTCACTCGAGCCGTACGTCGCCCGGTATCTCCCCGCTCTCGTCGGCGCCGCGACCGTGCCGATACTAACGATCATCACGCTCGCGTTCGTGGATCTGCCCAGCGCGGGAATCGTCGCGTTTACGGTGCCGCTGCTTCCTCTCTTCGCCGCGATCATCGGGATGCGAACCCGCGATCACACTCAGGCGCGGTGGCAAACGCTGCGCGATCTTGCCGGGCACTACCAGGATGTCGTCCAAGGGCTGCCAACCCTCGTCGGGTACGGACGGGCGCGCCGCCAGGTCGAAACTATCCGCACGGTCAGCGACCGGCACCGCCGCGCCAGCGTGCGCACGTTGCGGATCGCATTCATGTCCTCGGCCGCCCTCGAACTGTTGGCCACGATCTGTGTGGCGATTGTCGCTGTCACCGTGGGGCTGCGGCTGGTGTACGGGCACCTCGATCTGGAGGTGGGGCTGTTAGCGATTCTGCTTGCTCCCGAGGCGTACTGGCCGGTGCGCCGGGTCGGGACCGAGTTCCACGCAGCTGCCGATGGCGCCGTCGCCATCGAAGACATCCTTCGTCACATCGACGATCAGCCGAGGGCCGAGGCTCGACGCGAGGGCACATCGACACTGCGCGCAACGGATATCGCCTATGCATATCCGGGATCGGTGAGGCAGGTGTTCACCGCGATCAACGTCGACATCGGCTGTGGGCTGTTGGCGATCACCGGCCCCTCGGGGAGCGGGAAGACGACGCTTTTGGAGGTGCTCGCTGGCCTGCGTGAACCAGAAAGTGGTGCTATCAGTCGAGGCGGTGAGGTGCACCTGGTGACGCAACGACCGTTCCTTTGGTCGGGAACGCTGCGCGAGAACCTGCTTCTCGGTACCCCCGTAGCGCGACGAGATCAACTGGATCACGTGATCGATCGAGTCGACCTCGCGACGCTTATCGCGGCGTTGCCGGATGGGCTCGACACGATCATCGGTGATGACGGATTCGGGCTGTCCGCAGGGCAGCGCACCCGCGTCGTGATGGCCCGTGCGCTGCTATCCGCGGCTCCCGTCCTACTGCTCGATGAGCCGAGTGCCCACCTTGACCCGGGTTCGCTAGATCTCGTGCACGCGATCATCGCCGAGGCGGCGGAAACTCGGACCGTCGTTGTCGCGACGCACCATCCAGATCTGGTGGCGCGCGCCGACGCGCGGTTGGATCTCGCGTTGACGACACGCGAACTAGACCGTGTATGAGGACATGATGATGACCGATACGCCACGCGATGTCACGACCTACCTGCGGTCAGTGAGTCGTGACCCGCGTCAATGGCCTCCGTCGATCCTCGCGGCGATGGCAGCCATATCGGGGATCGCTCTCACCGCGACATCGGGATGGTTGATCGTGCGGGCCGCCCAACAGCCGCCGATTCTGACCCTGATGGTCGCGATCGTGGGGGTGCGGGCGTTTGGGATGGCGCGGGTCGCTTTCGGGTACGCCTCGCGCGTGACCTCCCACGACGCGGCGCTGGCACAGTTGGCGCGCGCCCGCGCATGGATGTATCAACGACTTGTCCCGCTCACTCCAGCCAGACTCGGCCAGCGCAACCGAGCAGCGATCCTCGCCGGCGCGGTGGACGATCTGAGTGAGGTCAGTGACGCATCGGTGCGGGTGAGCGTGCCGATACGCGCTGCGGTCATCGCCGCGCTCGCGGCGCTCGCGCTGACGAGCGTGCTGTTGCCGCAGGCGGGGCTAGCGCTCGCTGTGTTTCTCATGGCCGCGGCAATGCTGTTGAGCCTCGTCGGTCGAACGCAGCGCAGTAGCCAAAGTGAACTCATCACCGCCAGGTACGCCGTTCGCCGCCGATCCAGTCTGATTGCGGCGCACTCCGGTGAACTGGCGGCCATCGGCGGGCGGGACGCCGCACTGCAACTACTCGAGGATGCCCAACGGGGCCTCGAAGCGGCGCTTGGTAGGCAAGGACGCCTTCAAGCGTTGACAGCTGCGGGCATTCTGCTTCTGACGGGTATCGCGACCGCGGCCACTGCGCTGATTTTGCGCGATGCCGACCTGCACATCGAGATCAAAGCGCTTCTGCTCCTCGTGCCGGTGGCGTTCGTGGACACGCTTGGCGGGCTATCGGAGGCCATGACGGCCCGCGCACAGACGGCAGCCAGTGCGCGTCAACTCGCGGATCTACTACAGCTTCCTCCGGCCGTCGCGGACGTCGATGATGACGACGCCGCAGTCAACGACGGCGCACCGCACCTCCACCTGTCGGGTGTGACCGCGGCCTGGTCGGACCACGCCCGAACCGCGGTCGGTCCGATCGACCTGGACCTGCCGCCCGGCAGCAAGGTCGCGATAACCGGCGAAAACGGCTCCGGGAAATCGACGCTATTGGCGCTGCTGGCCCGCCACCTGGATCCCCGCGATGGGCGCATCGAGATCGATGGGGTGGACGTGCGCACCATGTCGATCGACCGCGTGCGCGCCCAGATCGCTGTGGTGGACGATGAACCGCACATTTTCGCCACCTCCGTTCGCGAGAACTTGCGCATCGCGCTTCCGAACCACGCGCGATCAGGCGGTGATGGGCCGCTCGTCGCTGGATTGCGTCTGGCCGGGCTCGGCGACTGGCTCGCGCAGTTGCCCGCAGGACTGGACACCCGGCTGGGATTCGGCGGCCGTGGTGTATCTGGGGGAGAACGCGCGAGGCTCGCGATTGCGCGCGCTCTCATCGCGGACCGGCCGGTGATCCTGCTAGATGAGGCCACCGCGCACCTTGATCTGTCCACGGCCGAGGCGGTGTTGGCGGACCTATTCGCCGCCGCCGAGGACCGGACCGTGGTGATGGTGACGCATCGCGAACACGGACTCCACCACGTTGATCGTGTGCTGGAACTCGCCGGTCCGGCATATTCCGTAGGCTAGTGGTGCCAGCGGTGCGAAGGAGGTCGATGATGCCACGTCCGGTGGGACACCAACTCGGCGAACTCGAACGTGCCGCAATGGACATCCTGTGGGATGGCCCAGCTGACGGAATGCTGGTGCGCGAAGTTCTGGAGCGGCTCACCGGCCGCGAACTCGCCTACACGACGGTGATGACCGTGATGAGTCGACTGGCCGACAAGGGCTTCCTGCGTCGTCAACGCGAGGGGCGGGCGTGGCGCTATCTGCCGACACAGTCCAGGGGGCAGGTGTCCGCGCGCGCGATGCGTGGTCCGCTGGACGACCTCGATCGCGACGAACGCCGCGTGGCAATCCTGCACTTCCTCGACGAGGCGTCACCGGCCGAACTCGACGAGTTGCGCACCGCGCTGGCGGACGTCGAACGTCGCGCGGCCGTCGAAGAGTGACCCGAGCATGTACGGCCTGGCGCTGGCGGCGCTCGCGGTAGTGCTGATCGCTCTCGCCCCGCGCGTGATGGCGCGACGGGTCGGTTTTCGGCGCGCTCCCATGCCTGCCCTCCTCGCCTGGCAAGCGGTTGCGCTCGCCGGTGTCGCCGCGGCCCTGGCGGCGGCGCCGGTCGCCGTCGCGGAACTAGGGCCGGCGAACGGGACCTTTCGGCCGGCCGCCGACGTCCTGGCCGTTGCTGTCAGCGGGCTCGTGCTGATCTCGTTGCTGGTGAATGGGCACCTCGTCGGTACGCGACTGCGCGCCGCACGCCGGCGACACCGCGAATTGATTGAACTAGTTGGCCGCGATGAAGTTCTCGCCGGCGGTGGATACCGGGTGCTGCCACACGAGACCCCGACCGTGTACTGCGTACCGGGCCGACGTGGGCGCGTCGTGCTCACCGACGGGACGCTCAGCCGGCTCAGCGCCCCAGAACTGCAGGCCGTTCTCGAGCACGAGCGGACCCACCTACATCAGCGACACGACCTGGTTCTGGAGTTTTTCAGCGTGCTGCATCGCGCAGCGCCGCCACCGATTCGCGCGCCGCAAGCGTTGCGTGAAGTCGAACTACTCATCGAGGTGCTCGCCGACCGCGCCGCTCGTCGGGACGTTGGCACCGTGCCACTCGCCAGGGCGCTCGTGGCACTGGCGCAGGCCCCGAGCTCTGACGCCGGCGACGAACACGCACCGAGCGGCGACACTGAGCGGCGCGGTGTCGCGAGCGGGACCGAAACGCCGACCGCGGCACTGCCCGGGACGCCGACCGCGGCACCGCCGGGGACGCCGAGGCCGGCATCGGGTGACGGCGCCACCATCACGCGGATGCGACTGCTCACCGCGAGCGCGTCCCCGCGCGGTCTCGACGCGCTGATGTACGCCTTCTCTGTCGCCGTGCTTGCCGCTCCTGCGGTGCTGATCGCGCTGGCGATCGCTGCCTGAACCCGCCGTGGCGACGAAAAGTAGGCTATCGGTCATGCGCCGACAGCACTCCGCATTAGCGATCGCAGGCGGAGCAATGCTCACGGCGCTACTCGTGGGCTGCGGCTCGGCCAGTGCGCCAGGGCCCAGCACACCGCCGGGACGGTCGCCGGTCAGTAACGAGTACGCCGCGGTGTGTACTGAAGTCCTCAATGAGCGTGACCCGGACGTGTTCAACGCGGCGGAATCAGCGCTGGTCGAAGTACTGGCCGCTGCCATGGGTGGCGATTCGCCAAACGAGAGCGACCTGCTTGGTTGGAGCGAGGATCTCGAGAACGGCGTCGCGCAATTCCTGGCAGAACTGGAAACCCTGGAGGACGCCGATGACTCGGCGGCATGGCTCGAGGTCGTGAGCCCACTGCAACTGCGGGTCGAGCGTTACCAAATGTTCGCCGATCTGGCCGGTGAAACCTGGCCCCTGGATTCCTACGAGCACACCGCGCCACCGCAGCCCGGTGATGAGTACACCGCCGCGCTCGTGGAACTGGACCTCGCTGGGCGCGACTGTGAGAGTCTCGCCGCCGAGCCCGGGCCGCCGCCGAAGCATCACGACTTCGTCGCCACGGTCGCGATGACCTGCGCCGCTATCGTCGAGCGGCGCGGGGAACTCGACTATGAGTCGTTCGCTGACGTCAATTTCGACCTCGTGGTGCAGGTGCTTGAGGATGAGCCGATCGATGTCGATGATCAGGCCACCGATGCGCTCGAGGCGTTGCGCGCGGAATGGGCAACGACCGCCAGCGACCTGGAGTCGATTAACGCATCGCCGCCGGATCCGGCCGCGTGGGAGGCAGCACAGAAGTATGCCGCTGAAAAGGAAGCGGTGTATGCGAAGCGACTCGACGCGCTCGGTTCGGGCGATCCGGCGCAGATTTCCGAGGCGTTCGCGCCTGGCAGCGGCACGAGTGCGGGATGGAACTGGGAACCGCTGGGACTGAGCCTGCGAGATTGCCGCAGCATCCAGGCCTAGTGGCCGCTACTCGGTGAAAGCGATGGACGCGGCCATGATGCGGTGTACGGCGTACCGCCGTACTTCGCGCGCCGCCGTGTCATAGCCATAGAGGAATCCGCCCTCGATACGCGACGGCGCGACCAGCCTGGTCGACATTCGCGCGTTCTCGTCGACGTAATCGAGGCTGAGCTGTTCGTGATGTTCGACGGCTTCTTTCAGCAGCGCGAGCGTCGAGGACGTTGACGCCGCGGAGTCTGAGCGCGCGGCTTCGCTGGAGGCGGACGCGATGGTGCCGGTCCGCAGCCGATGCACGATGGCTTCAAGGTCGACATCCGTCAAAGTCTGTGGCCGACTGGCCCGTTCAACTCGCGGGCGGGCGCGGGGCGGATGCTCGATGGCCGCCTCGATCACGCCCAGGTCGTTCTCGTAGCTCGGTGTCACGCCGGCCGCATCCAGGGCACGCATCAGTTCGGCGGGCTCCGCAGTCGTCAACAGAACCGTCGGCGCAAGTCGGCGCAACCGCAGGTGTGACAACGCCGCGTGCGATTCCAGCAACTCGATGGTCGCCTCGTCATCGCAACGCAGGTACGCCGACGCCCCACCGACTCGCAACGCGCCATGTCGACGCGCTATGTCGTCCACGAGGTATGTCAGCGCCTGCGGCGCAGGCGTCATCGACCGCTCGGTCAGCAGCCGATGGACGTCGGCCGCCGACAGTCCGGCGTCGAATGCGCGGCGCAGCGACGAATCTGAAATCCGGAACACGGCAGCACCGCCCGCGGACTCCAGATCGGCGACCAGGTGCATATCGTGCGCCAACCCGGGGGAGAGCCGACCGGGCGCGATGGCGGTGAGATCCGGCTGCAGAATCACGGCGTCCACCGGCTCCGGTAGCGCCCGCAGCGCGGCGGCCGCGACATCCAACGCGTCATCCAAGAGCGCGCGACCCATCGACGTCAACGCCCCGCGGCCGGTCACGCCGAGCAACTCGGCCTCCTGCAGCGTGCTCTGGATATATGCATCGGCGCCGGGCCGGGCACGCCTCGGCCACCGCCACCGCATCAACTCAGTGACGGCGTCCAGATCGGCGATCCGACCGGCCCCGAGATCGCAGGCAGTCTGCAAAACCCGCCGGCGCAGGGCCCCGACGCCCACGCGCTTCGTCCCCTCCGACAATGCATGCACGCCGCCGTCGCCGTCCGCGAGCGAGGGCAGCTCGGACATCTGCAGCCACGCGCGCACCAGCACGCTCCACTGCTGCTCCACCGGCTCGTCGAGCCAGTCGTCATACTTCGCGGTCGGTAACCACACCGGCTCGTACGCCGAGGTCTGCGCGAGCAGTCCGGACGCATGCGTGAGGTGGAGCAGAAGATGGGTGGTGCTCTGATCGCAGCCCAACAGTTTCGTGAGTTTCTTTGCCTCTCTGGTGCCGATGCCGCCGGTGCGTAACACTCGCGGCTCCTCAACTACAACGAAGCGCAGCAACTCTGCGGTCAGGCGGGTGACCTCCAACAGGTTCGTCGCTCCGGCCCCATCCGCGTCCTCTATCGACAACGTGTCGGTCGCCGGCTGCGGCGGCTCAATCAGCGCCTGCCCCAACGCGGCGCTGCCGCGCACCGCCAGGCCCACTTCGCGCGGCAGCTCCAGGTGGCTAGGTCCGACGTACGCCAACAGGCCGTGCGCCAGTAGCCAGCGCACCGGCGGAGTGGCCTCGTCGGCGAGTTCGGGCAATTGGTCGGCATTCGTCAGCTCTCCCGCTGGGATCGCGCCAGAGAGGCGCTCCAACACGGCGCTAGCGCCCTCAGGCGCGGCAGCGATAAGCTCGGTCACCCACGCTCGGTTGCGCAGTCGTTCGCTGACTAAGGCCGTCGCGTTCGGTTGGGCGGCGTACGGCAGACGCAGATGGCGCATCACGGTTCGAATGTCGTCGTTGGGGTACGCGATGAACAGTTCCGCAGCGGGGCGTCCGAGCCCTCCGACGAACCGATTGCCGGCATCGCGCACCGCGGCAGCGACGTTCACGGCGTCCCGCTCGCCCCACACCAGCGCGAGATCCAACAACCGTTGCACCGCCTCGCTCACGTCCTCGCGGCGCGCATCGGCCATCATCGCCACGACGTCGTCCACGCTGGCCGGCGCTGGACCGAGCAGCAACCCGTCGAGTACCTGCAGTGTCCAGGTATCGAGTTCATCTAATGCCCGGCTGACTGAGATCCGCACCGATAACCGAGCCGCGAGCGAGGACATGTCCTGCGGCGGCGGGAAGGCGACGTCGGGGCGCGAACGAACCAGCTGTGTCAGGAACTCGTCGTCCTGACGGCTCAGCCAGTCGGCGAGCGTGCGGGGAGGTCTGCTGGTCATCGAATCCACGGTAGTACGCCGCTCGGCACCAGGCGGCGGGAAGACGGTAAGGTGTCGGCGGAATGTAAAATGGCGAATTCCGCCGTACCAGCCGCAGTGAGGGAGCCGTGATGGCCAAGGACGTCGTCCGCAGTGACAACGACGAGCTGACCACCCTGGAGCCGACCTGGCCCGGCGGTCCCGGGAACCACGCCGTCACCGAATTGCTTACCGATCGGCCCGGCCAGTCGTCGCCATTCGGCGACGACCTTAAGTTCCCGCTGCCGATCGCCGCGTTGGACTACGAGCACCCCACCGCTCGACCTAACCGGTAGCCGTGGCCGACCTCGTCGTCGGGTTCGATCTCGATATGACGCTGGTCGATTCCCGCCCCGGAATTTCCGCCGTACTCGAGCAGCTCAATGTTGCGCACGGCTACCGCATCGACGCGGACGCCGTGGTCTCGAAGCTTGGTCCGCCGTTGGCCGAGATGATCGCGCCGTACGTCGCCGAGGAGCACATTTCGCATGCGGTCGAGCAATACCGAACGCTGTACCCCAGCATCGCGATAGCGTCGACCGAACCGTTGCCCGGCGCCCGAGAAGCCTTGGCCTACGTGCGCGACGCCGGGCACCGGCTGCTGGTCCTGACGGGCAAGTTTGAATCGAATGCGCGCCTGCACCTCGACGCGCTCGACTTTCCGTATGACCGGCTCGTCGGCGCTCGATGGGCAGCCGGCAAGACCGAGGTGCTGCGGGAAGAGTCGGCGGCCGTCTATATCGGTGATCATGCCGGGGACATGCGATCAGCGAAGGACGCGGGAGCGATCGCTGTCGGGGTGCCCACCGGTGGGCTCAGCGCCGAGGAGTTACGCCTCGCCGGGGCGGACGTCGTTCTCGACTCGCTCCGGTCGTTGCCCGACTGGCTCCGCGACAACCTGTAACCGCCGCGCGCCGGCCTGATATGGCTAGGCTGGACGCGCGCAGAATCCGGCGCCGAGGCAGGCGCCGCAGTAATGAAGTGAGGACACCAAGTGCCAACCGGACGTGTGAAGTGGTACGACGCCGACAAGGGCTTCGGATTCGTGTCGCAAGATGGCGGCGGTGACGACGTCTTCGCCCCGAAGTCAGCGTTGCCGACCGGGGTCAACGAACTGAAGAAGGGTCAGCGCGTCGAATACGGCATCGCCGACGGCCGCCGGGGACCTCAGGTGCTCTCAATGCGGCTGCTCGATCGGACCCCGTCCGTGGTCGCCGCAACTCGGCGCAAGCCGGAGGAGCTCACTCCAATCGTCGAAGACCTGATCAAACTGCTCGACGATGTTTCTAACGGCCTACGCCGCGGCCGTTACCCGGACCGCTCGCACGGTACGAAGGTCGCCACGGTGCTGCGCGCGGTGGCCGACGACCTCGACGCGTAATTCGCCGTTCCGGCTATCTACCGATCCGGCTACCCGACGCGTGAGACCAGTAGCGTCCAGATCCCGGCGGAGCCCTGCGCGTTGCAGTCGGGGTCCTCGGGCAGCGCGATAATCACGAAGTACCGATTGGGTACGACGTCCGACGTGGTGAACCCATCGAACTCTCGCGCGGTACCGGCATCCACGTTGCCGATCTGCTCCAGCGGGACGGCGCCGGTGTCGGTATCGCTCACCGACCAGATCTGAATCGTCCAGCCGACGTCCGCGACCTGCTGCGGCACGCTGATTGCCACGGCCGTGTCCGGGGCCGCTTCGAGGGCTGCGGTCTTACTGTTCTCGTCCGCGAGCTGTGCCTCACCGTCCACGCAGTACAGCGTGGGGGTGAGGGTCGTGGTGGCGTTGCCGATCGCGACTTTGATCTCCGGACTGGCGTCGCTGGTATCGCTACAGGCGGACAGCAGCATGCTGAGCGCGAGGAACAGGGCGAAAATCCATCCGCGGCGATAGCCGGAATGTGCTGACGTCACGCATCCTCGTTTCGTGGTCGATCGTTGCGCGGTGATGGTGGCGGCCGCAGTCCGGCGGCGCGGAAGTCCGGTAGTGCTTTCGTACGTCGGGCGTCCGGCGCGGGCGTGCTCAACCAATTGTCGTCCGATGGCGCTGGTGCCCCCTCAGCCACGGGCCGTTGGCGCTGCGGCCGCTGCCGCTCAGGCAGCGGTTCGCCGGACCCCGGGCGCTGGCCGTCGGCGCGGGGTGTTACATCCGATCCGCGAGGCGGTGCCGAGCGGCGGCGCGGGCGACCGCGCGGCGCCTCAGCGTCCTTGTCGCGTCGATTGCGGCCGATCGCGAACCGAGTGTTGGAGCGGACCTTCGGCTGTACGGCGGCCTGTTGCGCGCCGGTCTGATGCGCCTTGTGCCTCGCCCATAAGGTGAGCCCGAACGCGACCGACATCAGCACTGTCGCCACCGTCCAACCCACCCACAACTGTCCCTCGGAGGTAGGCAAGAGGATGCCGACGGTGCCACCGAACACCCACGCGAGCTGCAGCATCGTCTCGCTCCGGCTGAACGCCGAGGAACGGAAGTCTTCGGGAATTTCGCGCTGAATGATCGCGTCCAGCCCGATCTTGCCGAGTGCCGACAGGATGGCGGCGATCAGCGCGACGATGATCGAGATCACCACACCGGGGGTCACCGCGGCGAAGATGCTGCAGGCGACGAGCACGCCGCTAGCAATAAGGACCAGCCGGTCCGGTGAGGTCGTCGCGAAGCGAGTGCCCAGCGAGACACCGATCAGGGATCCCACACCGGCGGCGGCGCCGAGCGCGCCTAGGGCCACCAGACCGCTGAACCCTTCGATCGTGGACTGGATGTAGAAGACCATGAAGAACGTGAGGAACCCGCCGAGGAACTTCTGCACGCTGCTGGAGCGCAGGGCGGTGACCACATGGGTGCCGAGCACGATCCGCACACCCGAGGAGGTCTTGCGCTCACGGGACCCGCCGTCGCCGCGGGCGCTCATCGCGACCTTGCCCTCACCCTGGTCGGTGTCGACCCGCGCGGGTAGCCGCATCGCGAGCCACGCGCCGAGTAGGAACACGAGCGCGCCGACGATCAATTCGATCGTGAAGCCGAGCGTTGCTTCCTCGTCGCCGGACGGCTCAAAGAAGTTGAATACGTTCATCAACGCCACGCCGATGCCGCCGAGGGCGCCCGCGCCGCACACTCCGAACACATTGAGGCGGGAGTTCGCTGTCACCAGGGGCATGTCATCCGGTAAGACACGGGGGACCACGGCCGCGCGCAGCACGTTGAAGGCGCGCGAGAACACCAGCAAAAGCAGCGCGCAGATATACAGCACCACGGTGGAGTCGGTATTGACCGCCAGCAGGTAGCACAGCACGGCACGTAGCGCGTACGTCGCAGCGATGGCGACGCGTCGTCCTCGATCAATCCGATCGAGCAGGGGGCCGATGACCGGGGCGATCACCGCGAATGGCGCGACCGTGACCAATAAGTACAGGGCAACGTTGCTGCGCTGCTGTTCGCCCGGCGCGGCAAAGAACAGCGTGGCCGCCAGATAGACGGTGACGAACGCATCGCCGCCCATGCTGAGCGCGTTCGACCAGATCAGTGTGCGCAGCCCGGTCTTCTCCGCGCCGTCCGCCCTGGAGACGTCGTCGATGCGCCGCGCAGTGGTCTTGGTGAACACGCGGGTTGCTTCCAACATCCGCGCGCCGCGGCCGGTTCCTGTCCTGGCCTCGGTGGGGTGGGACTCGCGCGGAAAATCGTCGGGGGTGCTGCGGCCACGCTCGGCTGGGCCACGCTCGGCCCGTCCACGGTATGCGGAGTCGCGGCGGGATCGATTGCCGCCGGCCGGAGGTTCGCCAGCGCCGTACGACTCGCGAGGGGAGCCAGACGAACGCTCACCGCCGCCAGCGGGAGGGAAGCCAGGCAAGGTCATGGTCTCCATACTCTCTCAGTTGGTCGACAATGTCCGCGATACCCCGGCTGCGGCGTCGGATCGCGTGAGGGACAATGGCCACATGCAGACCGCGCCAGAGCAGCACCCCGCAGCCGATAACCCCGTCGACGAGGTGCTCGCGGCGGCGATCGATGTGGCGCGCCAGGCGCTGATCGAGGACGTCCCGGTCGCAATGGTCGGCGCTCATTTGGGTGTGAACCCCGAATCAACGAGTTCAGGTCACGCACTCACGCACCGATTCGTCGCGACGCTACCGGGGTACGTCGGCTGGTACTGGGCGATCAGCCTGTCGCGGACGCTTGATGATGAGCGGATCACGATCAACGAGGTAGTGCTGCTGCCCGGCGACGGCTCGATCCGACTCGAACCATGGGTGCCGTGGGCGCAGCGGATTCGCCCAGACGATCTGCACCCGGGCGATCTCGTGCCCACTGACCCCGCGGACGACCGGTTGGTGCCGGGGTACACGCTCAGTGACGATCCACAAGTTGAGGCCGTTGCGACGGAACTCGGCCTGGGCCGCGAACGAGTGCTATCGCGGGACGGCCGCTTGGACGCGGCCGCGCGATGGGGTAACGGCCCGCACTCGTCGACGGCCGCGATGGCGCGGCATGCACCTGCGCACTGCGGTACCTGCGGGTTCTACCTCCCGTTGGGCGGCTCAATGCAGGGCCTGTTTGGTGCCTGCGCCAACGAAGTCTCCCCGGCTGACGCCCACGTGGTCGCCGCCGACTTCGGATGTGGGGCACATTCGGATGCCACGCGCGACCTGGAACTGCAATTGGCCAAGCGACGCCCGCTGATCTACAACACGCGCGCGGTCGATGTGACCACTTTGCCGCGCGGCGGCACCCTGTCGGCCGAACGACGCGCGATCGCCGTCGCCACCCTCGCCGCCGTACGCCTGGACGCCGAACAGCGGCGCAGTCGCGCGAAGCGAATGATGAGTGCGGCGCAGGTGATCAGCGCCGTACGGCTCGCGTTCGCGGAGCGCCAGAAGGCGCCAACCGCCTCAAGCACTCACTAGTTAGGGCGCTTTCTGCCAGGCCATGACCGCCTGGCCCAGGACGCCGAGCACGGCGCCTGCGATAGCCGTCCAGAGCCACAGTCCGTCCGACTGATCGCGAAGTGATGGTACGAGCGCGATGACGACCGCTGCCAGCGCAAACAATGCCGTCCCGACCCGCGTGATCACGCGGGTGTCTAACTGGACCGGTTCGGGTGCAGGGCGCAGCGGATTGGACACGTGCCTACCTTAGTCGAGCGCGGAACGAGTTGGGCCGTCTGGATTGTGGGCGAGGTATGGGCTCCGGTAAGTTCGCGGCGTTAACTTGACGCGGCGGTAACCGCCGCGGTGTGGAAGGAATCCGATGAGCGAGCGTGTCACTGGCTCTGAAACCGCCGAGGTCGCCGGCGGTAAACCGCGTAACGGTCTGGACCGTTACTTCGAGATCACCAAGCGCGGTTCGACTCTCGGGCGTGAGGTTCGTGGCGGGCTGACCACGTTCTTCACCATGGCGTACATCATCGTGCTGAACCCGATCATTCTTGCGGGGATCGCCGATGTGACTGGCCAGGAGCTCCCGTTCGCGGCGGTCGCCTCGACGACGGCGCTGGTCGCCGCGGTGATGACGATCCTGATGGGGGTCGTCGGCAAGTTTCCCCTGGCGCTGGCCGCCGGGCTCGGTATCAACGCGCAGGTGGCCGCGCTCGCGCAGTTCCAGTTGCCGTGGCAGCAGATCATGGGCCTCGTGGTCCTCGAGGGCATTCTCATCACGCTGCTGGTGGTGACCGGATTCCGTACAGCGGTCTTTAACGCGATCCCACACCAACTCAAGATCGCGATCTCCGTGGGTATCGGCCTGTTCTTGACGTTCATCGGCCTGAAGGACGCCGGATTCACCCAGGCGCACGAGACAGGTGCGCCGGTGCTGATGGGCCAGTTCGGCGAGCTCAAGGGCTGGCCGGTATTGGTGTTCGTCGTCGGCGTCCTGCTGATGGCGGTGCTGTACGCGAAGAAGGTTCGCGGATCGATCCTGATCGCTATCGTCGTCACCACGGTGCTCGCGATCGTCGTGGAGAAGATCGCGAAGGTCGGGCCGGTGGTCGGCGCCGATGGTGTGGTGAACCCGACGGGCTGGCGATTGAACACTCCGGCGGTGCCTTCGGAGGTGGTCGCCTTACCGGACTTGTCGATCATGGGTGACGTCGACCTGTTTGGTGCCTTCGAGGCGTCCGCGATCGGTGCACTGCTGATCATCTTCACGCTCATGCTCGCGGATTTCTTCGACACGATGGGTACGACGGTCGCGGTCGCCAGCGAAGGCAAGATGCTCAAGGACGACGGCACCGTGGAAAACATCGACCGGATCCTGCTGGTCGATTCGCTAGCCGCAGTCGCCGGTGGCGCCTCCAGCGTTTCCTCCAGTACGACGTTCATCGAATCCTCCGCCGGCGTCGCCGAGGGCGCGCGGACCGGATTTGCTTCGGTGATCACCGGGCTGATGTTCGTCGTCGCGATGTTCTTCGCGCCGATCGTGAATATCGTGCCGAGCGAAGCGGCCGCGCCGGCGCTGATCATCGTCGGCGCACTGATGATCATGCAGGTCAAAGAACTCGACCTGCACAATTTCACCGACGTAATGCCGATCTTCCTGACGATCGCGCTGATGCCGTTCACGTACTCGATCACCAACGGTATCGGCGCCGGCTTCATCGCCTGGGTGCTGCTGCGGGTGGTCACCAAGCGCGCCCGCGAGATTCATTGGTTGATGTGGGTGATCACGGCGTTGTTCGTGATCTACTTCGCGATCGACCCGATCCGTCAGCTCATCGGCTGATCGTCCATGGACTGCGGTGGCGTTCAGGGAGTATGAATCCGCAACTGTTTTGCTAATCTAAGTAGTTGTGAGCACTCCAATGAGTACCGGCCCAGACCTGGCGGCCATTCTGCGCGTGGCGACCACCCGGACGATGCGTCAACTGCGGGCGGTCGGCGCGCATCGCATCACCCTGACTCAGTTGTCGGCAATGGCCAGCATCAACCTGGCCGGAGAGTTGACGCTCGGCGAACTTGCCGCACGTGAGCGGGTCCAGCCGCCGTCGATGACCCGAGTGATCACCACGCTGTACGACCACGGGCTCGTGAGTCGAAAGTCCGATCCCAGCGATGGCCGGCAGGTGCTGGTGAGCCTGACCGAGGACGGGCGCAAGATCCTGCAAGAAGAGGCGCAAACCCGGGAGGCGTGGCTAGCCGAAAAGATCGGCACGCTTTCCGAGGAGGAGAAGCAGACGCTCATGCGCGCCAGCGACATCCTGCTGCGGCTCATCGGGGAGTGAGCGGCTCACGCTCGAGTCGGCGCGACTCGGGCATGTTCCGCTCACTGCGACACCGTAATTATCGGCTGTACTTCACCGGTTCGATCCTGTCGAATACCGGGACCTGGATGCAGCGTATCGCTCAGGACTGGCTCGTTCTCGAACTGACCGGCCAGGACGCGATCGCGCTCGGCACGGTGACCTTCCTACAGTTCGTGCCGACCCTATTTCTGGGGATGTACGGCGGCGTACTCGCCGATCGGCTGCAAAAACGAAGTGTGCTGCGGGTGACTCAGTTCGTGGTCGCGATTTCGGCCGCCGTACTCGGCGTCCTGATCCTCGGAGACGTCGTCGCATTGTGGCATGTCTATGCAATGGCGCTTCTACTGGGGTGCGCGAATGCGATCGAGGCGCCGTCGCGGACGTCGTTCGCCAGCGAACTCGTGCCGACCGAGGATGTGGTGAACGCCGTCGGGCTGAACTCGTCGTCATTCAACGCTGCCCGACTGATCGGCCCCGCGATCTCTGGGGTGCTGATCGGCTGGATCGGCATCGGGCCAGTATTCCTCATCAACGCCGCCTCGAGTCTGTGGATCATCGTGCTGCTGACGATGATCGATACGAGCAAGTTGTATGACACCCACCAGGCCAGCCGCGAGCCGGGCCAGATCCGCGCGGCCCTGCGTTATGTGCGCTCGCGGGCGGACCTGATGGTGATGATAGGGCTGGCTACCGCGGTGTCGTTGTTTGGGCTGAACCTGCAAGTGATGATCCCGCTGATCTCCACCCACGTGTTCCACCGAGGCGCCGCGGAGTACGGTCTGCTGGCCTCCGCGCTGGCTCTCGGCACGCTCAGCGGAGCGTTATTGGCAGCGCGGCGCTCCACGCAGCCGCGGCTGCGGTTTCTCATTACGACCGCGCTGCTGTTCGGGCTCGCGGAGGTGGCGATCGCCTGGATCGGTAACTACTGGGTGTTCGCCCTGCTGTTGATCCCGACCGGGATCGTCAGCCTCGCTTTCTTGGTGTCCGCGAATGCGACCGTGCAGTTGTCGGTGGATTCGAGCACCCGCGGTCGGGTGATGGCGCTCTACTTCATGGCGCTGATGGGCGCGGGGGCGTTCGGCTCACCTCTGGTCGGTTGGATGACGGATATGTGGGGCATCCAATACGCGTTCATGATTTCCGGACTGTTGACCGCGGCGTCCGCCGTGCTGGCCGCGTGGCTATTGGCTCGCCGCGAGGGTGGGCTACAGGTCGAGCTCAGTCGGACCAGCCCGCGGCTTCAAGTCCGAATAGGCAGCGAGAGAATGATTCCGTATCGACGAGAACCCATGGAGGAAGTTACGTGACGTACCGGTTGGACCGTGCATTTGGCCTGGAGCGACGCGCCGACCGCGTGCTGCACCAGTCCCGGATCGACGACGCTTGGAACTTCGGCGGAAAGTTCGTTAACGGAGGCTACTTGCAAGGCGTCGCCGCGGCAGCGGTCGGCGCGGTCATTGACCCGTCACTGGACCACCTCGCGGTGTCGACGGTGTTCTCCTCACAAGTGACGCCCGGACCGCTGGATATCGACGTCGACGTCGCCCGGGTGGGCCGCCGGATCAGTAGCGGAATCGCCCGTCTGGTGCAGGACGGCGAGACGCGAGTCTCTTCACTGGTCACCCTCGGCCAATTGCCGCACGACCTCAGCGGGGTCAAGGCCGATCTGCCGATGCCTGATATGCCGTCGATGGCCGACTGCCCCGATCCGCGCCAGTCGAAGGAATCCAAGGCGCTGGGTGAGATGGCCGACGTACTCGATATGAGGTTTGTACCCGGGCGCGGATTTACGCCCGGTAGACCGACCGGTGACGAGATGTATGTCTGGCTACGGTTCCGGGACGGCCGACCGCTGGACACGCTGGCGCTGATCGCCTTCTCCGATATCGCGCCGCCGCTGGCGTTCGCGCTAGGGGAGTTCGGTTGGGCACCGACGTTGCAGATGCAGGTCACCACGTACGCGAAGCCCGTCGGTGACACTGTGTTGATGCGGATCCATGGGCGGCCGTACGGCGGCACGATGTTCGGTTGTGAAGAGGTCGACCTCTGGGACAGCCGCGGAACGATCGTGGCGCGTGGACGCCAGATCGCGATGCCTCCGCAGCCGACCCGTGATGACCACGGCAAGACCGGCCACTAGTGCCCTTTGGTGGCAACCATTCGCCCGTTTCTCTCTTTTGGTCGATGGCCGGGTGGATCACAGGTGGGTAGCTAACTCGGGTGGGTGAGTACTGATGGCGTCGATATCCGTCACCGATCCCGCAGACTCGCGGCTCGATGACTACCGCGACCTGACGAACGCGGACCGTCGCCCCGATCGACCGGGTGGGCGCGGGCTGGTGATAGCCGAGGGCGTCCCGGTGGTCGAGCGGTTGATCGCGTCGCCGTACCCGGTTCGCTCGGTGATGGGTGTGGCAGCGAAGACGGCACATTTGGAGCCGGTATTGCGCGCGGCCGCCCTCGACGTGCCCGTGTACACCGTTCCCGTCGACGTGATGGATTCCGTCGTCGGATTTCACCTGAACCGCGGGGTGCTGGCGTGCGCTGATCGTGCCGCGATGCCGTCATTCGCCGATCTAATGTCCATGTCCACGCGGCTGCTGGTGCTTGAGGGCGTTGGCGATCACGAAAACCTAGGATCGCTGTTTCGCAATGCCGCGGCCTTCGGCGTTGACGCCGTCGTGCTGGGCCCGAGGTGCTCTGATCCGCTGTATCGCCGCGCGGTGCGGGTATCGATGGGGAATGTACTGCGGGTGCCGTTCTGTACCGTCGACGCCGGCGACTGGCCGGATGCGTTGTTTGAGCTGCGCGCTGGCGGATTCGAGGTACTGGCGACGACGCCCGCGCCGCCGGCTGTGCGGCTATCGGCGCTGGATCCCGCGATGCCCAAAGTGGCGGTGATGGTGGGGTCGGAGGGGCCCGGACTCACCCCCGTGGCGCTGGGAGCCGCGAGTCGCGCGGTGCGGATACCGATGGCGGATGGGGTGGACTCGTTGAACGTGGCGACCGCCGCAGCCGTGGTACTCGCGCACTTTGCCAAGGTCGATTAATAGCCGCCGCCGTCGGACGATTGGCCGCGAGGAACTAGCACGTGCAGACGTCGCGGGTCGGGATCGGTGCTTGCGCTGCCGCTACTTCCGCTTCTTCACGCCAAACACGATGTCGTCCCAGCTGGGAATGCGGGGCTTCTTGTCGCCCTTCGGTGTCGCTGCGGCCGGCTGTTCGGAATCGTCAGCTTCCGGCATCGAGGCGGGCGGCTCATCCTCGTCCTCAGGCGTAGCCGGTGCCTGCGCGAAAAGACCCTGATCTTCGACGTCATCGTCGGTGAGCTCGGGACGGCGTGAGGCGTTACCGAGATGTCCGGGGTCGACCGCGTCATCGAACTCCTCGGCAAGAAACAGCTCATCCAGGCTCAGATCCTGCGGGTCGCGAGTGGCGGCGGCACGTCGTGCCGGACGAGGTTTCGCCGCGCTGTCGTCGCGCGGGCGCTGCAGCGGGATAGGGGCCGCAGCACTCCGTTCGTCGTCCAGCGAAGGATCGTCAGTCGGCACGGGCACGGCGGCCAGACGAGGTTTCGGCTCGATCAACTCGATGGTGTCTTTGGAGCCGGGGTAGATGATGCTGTTCTGCATGTCGTATCGCCAGTGCGCCGTGATGGTGCGGTCATCGGCGACCCACGTGGACGTGACCTCCCACTGTCCCGACTCGAGGCGACGGGCATCCCAGTCGATCGTGGTGTCTTCGATGGCGCGCACGAGGAGGCGACTTTCGATCAGCTCGGCGAGTGTCGGTGGGTGCGCCGACCCAGAGTCTTCGATCTTCACCCGAGCGGACTGGGCGCGGACCGCGACCTGGGCACGTTCCTGTAGGACGGGATGCGCATAAGTCATGACGCGCTCGATCCGGACTCCGGCAGCAGCGGCCACGGTGTCCGGAGTCTCGCCGGCGCGGATACGCGCCTGGATTTCACGGGGGCGCAATTGGGATTCGATCTCGATCTCGATCTGCCCGAGCCGACTGAGGTCGCCACGGGCAGCGGCGCGGAGGCGGTCGTCAAGAGCCAGCAGGAAGCGCTCGCCGTTGTCGATCGCTTCCGGTACGTCAGGGGCAAGGACAAGGTTCTTGCCGTCCTCTGACAACGCGATAAAGCGAAGTGGGCGCATCCTTTGGGGTCCTCCTCCTCGGTTGCGAGTCGTATCAGGCGTTCTTTTAGCGTACGCGAGGTGATGTGCTCGAACGGGCTGCCGCGCCGGGCTCGGCAGCGGGTCATCGATCGAGTGTGTGCGCAGCACACAGAGTGCTAACGCCGCCTGTACTGCCGCGCGCCGGATCGGTTTTGGCGGCAGATGGTGCACCAACTACGGTGCAAGATCTGCCGCCAAAACGTCAGCCGACGTGGTTGTTCTCCCGCAAGCGGGCGTCGGGGCCGATTACAGCTTCGCCACGACGTAGTCGATACATGCGGTGAGGGCTTCGACGTCCGAGGGCGGCGTCGAGACGAACAGACCAACCCTCAACTGGTTGCGATCCAGTCCACGGTACGGTTCGGTGTCCAGGATCCCGTTGGCGCGCAGCGTGGCCGCGACGGCCTTCGCATCCACCGAATCGTCGAGGTCGATGGTGCCGATCACGGGCGAACGTAGTGCCGGCTCTCGCACGAACGGCGTGGCGTACGACGACCCCTCGGCCCAGTCGTACAGCGCCTTTGCGTTCGCGGTCACCCGCGAGGTAATCCAAGGCTGCCCGCCCTGACGGATCAGCCAATCGATTTGGTGCGCCAACATGAACAGCGTGTAGACCGACGGCGTGTTGTACGTCTGATCCTTACGCGAGTTCTCCAGCGCAAGCTGCAGATTCAGCGACGGCGGAACGTACCGATCGGATTTGGTCATCCGCGCTATCCGTTCGATAGCGGCCGGTGACATCGCAGCGATCCAGAGGCCGCCCTCGCCGGCGAAACCTTTCTGCGGTGCGAAGTAGTAGCAATCGGTCTGCGATAGATCCACGGGCAAGCCAGCCGCCGCGGACGTCGCGTCGATGACGGTGAGCGCGCCCGGTGCCCCGGCCACTCGCTGAACCGGGACGCATACGCCGGTGGAGGTCTCATTCTGGGCCCAGCAGTAGGTGTCGACGTCTGCTTGCGGGCTGGGGGTGGACGCCGACCCAGGCTCGGCTTCAATGACGGTCGGTTCGGCGAGGTAGGGGGCGAGCGCTACCGCCTTCGCGAACTTCCCACCGAATTCACCAAACGCCAGGTGCTGGCTCTTGTGCTCGATCATCGAGCAGATAGCGCTATCCCAGAAGTACGTCGACCCGCCATTACCGAGCACGATTTCGTAACCCTCGGGGGCATCGAGCAATTCGCGCAATCCATGCCTGATCAGGCCGACAAGTCCCTTCACCCCTGCCTGTCGGTGCGACGTTCCGATGTACGACGGCGCGACCTGGCCGAAGTCATCCAGCGCCTCGAACCTGGTGCGGCTGGGGCCACTGCCGAATCGCCCGTCCTCGGGAAGGAGGCTGTCGGGGATCTGGATCTCGTTCATGCGTACGCTCTCGCTCGTCGGATAACCACATCAAGGGTATTGCGCGGCGTCGCTACGCTGACCGGCAGGGAGGAACAGATCATGAGCGAGCGGGAGTTCGACGTACGCCACGATCGGATCAGGTACGAGTTGCCGCGCCTCGGTGAGTTGGGACTTGATGCCGACCCGATAAGTGTCTTCGGTGCCTGGCTCGATGCGGCCGCTGCCGCGGGAGTCGGCGAACCGAATGCGATGGTGCTCGCGACCGCCGGCGTGGACGGTCGGCCCCGTGCGCGCACCGTGCTGCTGCGCGGGTACGACGAGACCGGCTTCAGCTTCTTCACAAATTACGAGTCGACGAAGGGCCGCCACCTCGCCGAGAACCCCTGGGCGAGCGTCTGCTTCAGTTGGCTCGCGATCCACCGACAGGTCATCATCTCCGGCGCCGTGCAGAAGCTGCGGGATGACGAATCCGACGCGTACTTCGCATCGCGGCCGGTGGAGTCACAGATCGCCAGCGCGCTGAGCCCACAATCGAGCGTCATCGACGCGATCGAGCCGATCGAAGCGAGGATGCTTCGCGAACAACGCGAGCACCCCGACGGGATACCGCGCCCGCCGCATTGGGGCGGATACCGCATCGTTCCGGAACTGATCGAGCTGTGGCAGGGCAACGTCGGGCGCCTGCACGACCGATTTCGATTCCGCCGCGAAGGCGGCCAGTGGCTACGTGAACGGCTCGCTCCGTGACCGAGGAGTCCACTACCGGCGAGCCCGCTAACGACCAACCTGCCGCGGAACACGGAGCAAATGTGCGGGCCGCCTCGCCGGCGAAGGTCAGCAGGTTCAGCCGCGTCACGATGGATACCCGACCGTTCAAATATCGGCAGTTCCGGCTGATCTTCTGGGGAAATATCCTCACGCAGGTCGGCGCGCAAATGACCATCGTCGCGGTTGCGGCGCAGGTATTCGCGCTCACCAACAGCAGTGCGATGGTCGGTTACACGAGCCTGTGGGTGCTCGTCCCGCTCATTGTGTTCGGTCTGCTTGGCGGCGCGCTCGCCGATACTGTGGATCGCCGCAAACTCGTCATCGTTGCCACCGTGCTCACCGCGATCACCAGCGTGTTGCTGTACCTGCAGGCGATCCTGGAACTCAACAATGTCTGGATAATCTGGGTTCTTGCCGCCGTACAGTCGGCGGCGGCTGCCATGTACCGACCCGCGCGTTCGGCCATGTTGCCGCGGTTGATTCCCGAAGAACTCATCCCCGCCGCGAACACCATTTCCTCCAGCACGATGTCCGGCGCGATGATCATCGGCCCGCTGATCGCCGGGTTCATCGTTGATTTCGCCGGAGTGAACTGGGCCTATCTGGCCGAGGCGGGACTGCTGCTGCTGGCGCTGCTATCGCTGGTCGGGCTTATCCCGATGCCGGCGTCCGCTGACACCGGCGGTAAGCACCCGTTCGTCACCGCGTTCAGCGACACGATCGCGGGCTTCCGCTACCTGCGCACGCAACCGCTGTTGTCGATGCAGTACGTCGTCGACCTGATCGCGATGGTGTTCGGCTGGCCGTTGGCGGTGTTCCCGGCACTCGCTGATGGCCGCTTCGGGGATGGATCGTTGGGGTGGTTGTACGCCGGGGCCTCCATCGGAGCAGTGCTCGCTGGACTATTCTCCGGCTGGATCTCACACATCAAGCGGCACGGCGCCACGATCATCATCTCGGTCGCGATCTGGGGTACCGCCATCGCGGTATTTGCCTTCACCCAAGATCTGGTTCTTGGCTTGATCTGCCTCGCCGCGGCCGGCGCCGCCGACTTGGTCAGTGCTTCGCTGCGGATGACGATGCTGCAAGTGCTCACCCCGGACGAGATGCGCGGGCGGATGCAAGGCGTGTTCATGGTCGTCGTCGCCGGCGGGCCACGTCTCGGCGACGTCCGCCTTGGCATCATGGCGAGCATGTTCACCCCGACGGTCGCGCTGGCCTCCGGCGGCGCGATCATCGTGCTGTTGATGGTCGTCATCGCACTCACCTTCGGCGCGCTGTGGCGCTACCGGCCGCGCGGTGCCTCCGGGACGGCCACGACCTGACTGTCGCCGATCTGCGTCTCGGACGGTGGGGCGGAGGTCGATGCCGATCCTCACCGCAGGGATTTCCCTCGGCGAGCGCCCTTGCCGCGGTTAAGTGAACGAGGTCCACGTGGTTTCGGCGTCGATCAGCCAATGGTTACGCAGGGTAAGTGCGCGCTCGGTCGCAGCGAGGATGCCCGCCACCAGCAAGGTGACGTTCAACCACCCCGGAGGCTGGATAGGAGAGGTGAATGTGCCGAGGTGATCAGCCACGAACGGAATCCGCGTGATCAATTCCGCTGCCTGCGGCACCATCAGCACCAGCCCGATGAGCAATATCAGTATCGCGAGCGCGCCAATGAGTCGGCTGACCCGCGGATAACGACGTCCGAAGCGGGCACGCAGCCCCTCGGCTGAACGAGGGTGTGGGCGCAAGGTGCGCGCTGGCCCGTCCTCAGCGGGGACGTAGTGCATCCGGGTGAGGCCGTAGAGTCCAGTGGCGACCTCGACCGCTCCACCGGGCACCTCGAAGGTGACCGGCGAGTTCGCGATGTGCAGCTGCTGACCGTCGCGATAGAAGGAGATCGGTGCGTGCCGCGTTCCGGTGGCGAGTTTGCCGCCCTCGAGCGGGGAGGCGAGGTAGCGCACGTCCACGACGTAGGCGGTGTCTCGCCCGAGCTGGTGATCGGGGTCAAGGACGAACTGGGTGCGAACCAAGGTCTGCCACCAGCGCAGCGGCTTCAGCGGGCTGCCGTCGCCGGGTTTGGCGCGGTCGAGCTGTCGCTGTCGGCGCAGTCGCCGGAACATGATCCTCCCTGGCTGGGCGGCGCGCTGGCCGCCGGACTCGGTCTCCTCCATCTCACCTGAGCGCACCGGTCGGGTGCCAGTGAGATCTGTCATCACCTCAGCGCCCAAGGCGCTGCGGCTTCAGGTCGCGCATGCCTCAGAAGGTCGACAGCCCCAGCGCCGCGCGGAACGCGATCTTGTTGGCTGCGCCATCGCGCGGCGGGAGCACCCGCTCCTGCTCTGAGGCATCGACCAGCACCCGCGCGAACACCGGCCCGGCCATCGCCGCGGCAGCATCGGCCAGCGACCCGGCATGAGTGAGGTGATCACACCTACGCACATCGGCGATCCCGCACGCCGCGGCGACCGCGGCCAGGTCCGTCGCATGACCCGCGTGGCTGCGTTGCCCGCCGGTCTCGCCGTACAACCCGTTGTCCAGGACGACGATCGTCAGGTTCGCCGGCTGCTGCACCCCGACGGTCGCCAGCGATCCAATGCCCATCAACTGCTCGCCGTCGCCGGTGAGGACGACGACCGGGCGCCGGGGCTGGGCCAACGCGAGCCCCAGCCCCATCGGGACCGCGCCGCCCATCGCGCCCCACAGGTAGAAGTTGCCGGGCCGTTCGCCCGCCGCAAACAGGTCGTACGTCGGTGAGCCGAGCCCGCTGATCACCAAGGCGTCTGACTCGAGTCCGGCAACGAAGGCGTGCACGAACGCCCGCCGGTCCACCCGCGCGCTCATTCGGTCGTCCACTTCTTGCGTCCGATCAGTCGTTGCGAAAGTAGGACGGCGACCCGCTCGTTCGCCTGGTAGGCCGCGCTCGCGGCCGCGTCGACGACGTCCGCCACTTCATCGTCGCGCTCAGCGCGCAGCACCGTCAGGCCCATCGCTTGCAGCACCGGTTGCGTCGCGCGGCTCATCGGGGTCTGCCATGGGTTGAACTCGGCGAACTCGCCGCGCATCGTCACCAACGTGAGAAAGGGGAACTGTCCCGAGGTCAACAGCGAGAACATGTTGATGCAGTTTCCGACCCCGCTGCTTTGCATCAACAATGCGGCGCGTTGACCGCCCAGCCACGCGCCGCAGGCCAATGCGACGCCTTCTTCCTCGGTGCTGAGCACGACATCGCGCACGTCCGCGTCCTGCTGCGCGCGGGCGATGAGGTGTGCGTGCCCCGCATCGGGCACGTACCCGACTTGGGTGACATCAGCAGCACGCAGTACTTGATAGACCTGCTCCGGCCATGGACGCGACATCGAACTCCTCGGGTCGTTACGTGACCCGCTTACGCAATTGGTCCGCCGTACGTAGCGAGTTCCGAACGACCTGATGGTAGAGCCCCATCGGTTGCGCAGCGCGCAGGTTGGCTCGCCGCTCGGCCTCGGCGAGCTCGTCGAGCGTCACTTCGGCACCGCCTTGCCAGCCCGCGGAGTCCCGGTGATCGGGCCGCGCGAAGAACGATGTGATTGCGCCGAACGACGACGATCCCGCGTCCTGCATCAGTAGGTGGCCTTCGGCACCGGCGGCGAACATTCGCGCATTCGGCAGGTGTGCGGTCATCAGCTCGGCGTTGAACACCGGGATGATCGGGTCATCCGTGCCATGCACGACGAGCGTTGGTGTCTGAACTGTGTGCAGCCACCGCAGCGAGGTGAACAATTGGCACGCGATTAATTGGCTGTAGTACGTGATCGGGTGCGGACGGTACAGCTTGCGCACGTGGGACGTGTACTCCATCCACGCGGGGTCGCGTTCGATCTCACCGCCGGCCAGGAATCGATTCGTCCACTTATAGAACCGCTTCGAGTAGTAGCGCAGCGGCGTAGCGAGCGCGAACATCGCAGAGGGATAGCCGGGCACCATGCCCACACCGGGTGCGGTAGCGACCAGCGCCAACCGGCGGATCCGGTCGGGGTGTGCGTGGGTGAGTTGCTGGGCGACCATACCGCCGAATGAATAGCCGAGGACGTCCACCTGCGCGTAGCCGAGGTCGTCGATGATCTTCAGCGCAAGCTCGGCGAACGCCGGGATCGTCTGTGGCACACCGGCGACATGGGATCGACCGAGACCGGGGAAGTCGAAGGTGATGACCTCGTTGTCCCCAAGGGCGGCGACGAGCGGGTCCCACATCCGCTGGTGCGCCCCGAGACCGTGGATCAACAAGACCGGATGGCCGGTGCCGGGATAGCGGCTCACGGCCATCTCGACCGCGCCAGCGATCACCCGTTGGGTGGTGCGTTCGCGTTCTGGCACCGGGCGCTGCGGCGAACTTTGCGGATGCACGTCCGTCCTCGGAGTCATCACAGGGCATCACCTACGTCGAGGCCGATGAGGTGGGCCGCAGCCCAGTTCTCCTCGATCCGATTGGTCATCATGATCAGGTCGTGCAGGTCGCCATCTTGGGTCTTGATAAATCCCCGCAACAGCGCTTCGCCCTCAAATCCGAGCTTGCCGAACATGCCGAGCGTCGCGGTGTGCTCGGCCGTGACTTCCACGAAGACATGCGTGAGCCCCTCAGCGATGGCGGCGCCGAGGGCAGCGCGTGCCAACCCGGAGGCCACCTTTTGGCGTCGGTACGCCGGATCGACCATCAACGTGATCTCACCGGTGTGCGCCGACTGGCCACGCCCGCGCCGTACGCCGATCATTCCGCGGACGGCGCCCTCGGCGGTGACGTCAAGCAGCCGCAGTGGATCCGCGGTCTTCGCCCACGCCGAAGCGAGGTCAGCATCGGCGTCCTCAGTCTTGCTGAACGCGCGCTCTGCTTCCGGGATGCTGCGCAGGTACGTCGCGATCGCGTCGGCATCGCTCGGCAGGCAGGTGCGGATCGTCATCGCGCGGCCTCAAGGACGGGAGTGCTGTGCGCATCGAAGAAGTTCGTGATCGACGGGATCGTGATCTTCTTGGCGGTGCCGCCGAGGACGAGACCGACGTGTCCGGTCGGCAACACGACCTCGTCGTAGATGTCCTCGCGAACGAGATGACGCAGCGGGTAGGAGACCGCTGGCGGGATCAGGTCGTCGCGTTCGGCGATCACCGACAGTATTGGGATGTCGATGGAGCCCAGGTCGACTGGCTTGTTATTGACGCGAGCGGTGCCGTTCACGAAGCCGTTACCGCGTAGGAAGTCGGACACGAACTGCCGAAACGCCACGCCTGGGAAGTTGACGTGATCGCGTACCCAGTTCGCCATGACCGCGTGCGCCTCGACAGCGCCGGACGCGGGGTCGCTGGCGAGTTTCTGCCACAGCCCGACGGCGTTCGCCACGTCGTACGTCGGGGTACGCACCGCCATACTTCGGTAGATCATGTCGGCTGGTACGAAGCCCTCGTCGTTGATGATGTCCTTGGGGTTGAAGGACCCGTCGGCGAACGGTTGGGTGTGTACCGGCATATGCCGGAAATCGACCGGTGCCGCGAGGGTGACCAGCGACCTGATCGGCGAGTTGCCGCGGCTGCCTTGGTACATCAGCCCGAAGATCGCGCCGAAGCAGTAGGCGATCACGTGAATATCGCGGCTGCCGCTGTCCTTCTGGACCAACTTGAACGCGCGGGGTAGGTAGAAGTCGATGTACGTCTCCATCGAGTTCTCCGATTCGTCCTGATCGGGTTGACCCCAGTCGACGACATACACGTCATAACCTGCCTCGCCGAGCTGCCCGACGAAACTCTTGCCGGGCATTAGATCGAGTACATATGAGCGGCTGACCAGTCCGAGGAAGACCACGATGGGCTCGCGGTAGCGCTTGTTCTTGCTCGAGTACTTCCAGAGCTTGACCTTCTCCCGGCTGCCGACCAGCACTCGCGGTGTCGGGTTGAGGCCTTCGGAGCGCTCGGTCCTGAGATAGGTGACGGTATTGCGCGCGCGTCTCGAGGCTGCGGTGAGTTCCTGGCGCAGCGCGCCGAACACATCTGGCGGACCGAATGTGCGCGTCATGTCAGTCTCCTTCGGTGACGCTTGAATCGGACTGGGTGGTCCGCGCGGGCGCGGGCTTGGATCTTTTCGCCGGTGCGGACTTCTTCGCCGGTGGCGCTTTCATCGGTTTCATGGGCGCTGGGCGGCTGCGGTGCGCAGGGTCTGAAGGTGTGTCGCGTTCTTCGATGGCCTCGAGTTGTATAGATACCTCGCGCAACTGCTGCTGAACGCGGTTGAGTTGGCGTGCGATATCGCGGGTGTCCTTGAGCGTGCTCAGGCCGACGAAGTGCAGCGAGCGGTTCACCACGCCGTAGATCTGTCGCTGCACTCCCTTGCGAACCTTCGCCGTCACGGTGATCAGGTTGGCGAATTCGCGCGTGTCGATCGCTTTTTCCAGTGGTTCTCCGACCGCGCGCTCGGCCTTGTTGAACGCCTGGCGCCACGCCGGCGTGCCGTTATCAGTCATCTCGTTCCCACCTCGCTCGTTGCTTCGTGATGCGGGCCCGGCGACCCGGGCCAACGGTGTGGTGCGAATCACTTTGTCTCTACGAGGGGAACAGTAGCCCAGCCGGAGGTGCCGACCGAATCCAGGGGTGCCGCTGGTCGGTGCCTGCCTTACGTCCTGGTGACGTGCAGGTAGATTCGCGGTACGACCGTCATTCGCGAGTGTGGGCGGCGTCCGAAAAGGCCCGCATTCGGAACCATCCCGTGGACCGACGGCTCGTAATCAATGCACAACCTGACTCGTGCGCTGTCCATCCAGATGGACGACGCACGTACATGACCCCCGCAGGTTCGTCCGGCGGGGTTAACCACCGATACGGAGCGCGATAATGAGCGACGATATGAACCCGGACTTCGGGCTCGACGGACCCACGGAGGGGACGGTTGACGGGTCCGAGAGTTACACCGCCGGCTTTGATGACACCAGTGCATTCGGGATGTCTGAGTTCGACCCGGGCAGCGCCGGAACTGACACCGACCCGGGGGCTGAATCCGACCACGGCGACACTGATACCGACACCGATCCTTCTGATTCCGACACCGATTCGACAGATTCCGATACTGATCCATCGGATTCCGATGCGGGCACTACCGAGACCGACTATCCAACTGACGAACCCGACGATTCGGATGATTCAGGCGAGGGCGATAGTTGGTCCCGCGATACCTCGACCGTCTCGTCGTCCGATTCGGACGATGAGGGCGCCGGCGATGACGCCTCGACCGACGAATCTTCTGATGAGGCGACCACTGACGAGGCGACGACTGGGGAGGGCTCTACCGAATCGCCGTCCGACGGCGGTGCAGCCCAGGACGAACCGTCAGATACGGCCGGCACGAGCGGCGATTCGTCCGCCGAGAGTCAGGGCAGCGAGCCGAGCGATGGTTCGACCACAGCCACGGATGAGGCCACCGAGGAGTCCTCGTCGTCCGCAGACACCCAGGCTGCCGACTTGACCGTCACCATCGACGGTGAGGACATCGCCGTAGGTGAACCAACTCTCGACATCACCGGCGATGGGGTCGCCGACACGGTCGTGGTCGAGAGTGAGGGGAACGTCGAGTACTACGTCGACACCGACCAGGACGGCGTTGCCGACCAGATCATCGTGCTGGACGAGAACGACGGCACCCTGGTCAACCATGAGGTCTATGACCCGGGCACCGGGACCTGGACGAACGTGACCGAGGAGTCGGCGGGCGGCGCATAAGGCGCCCGCACCACGAAGGCCGGTGAAACCTAGCGGTTTCGCCGGCCTTCGTCATGTTCGGTGAATCTCGACTGTGAAATCGCTGCCGTCATGAGTACGCGATCTCGTATCTGAACGCGCATCGGACGTCCTCGAACCGCAGCGCCCGGTCACGCCTCCGCCTTCAGGACGCCGTCCTCAATCTGCAGATGCCGGTTCAAGCCGAGCTCATCCAGGAAGTCCTGGTCGTGGCTCACCACGACCAGAGCCCCGCGGAACGCCCGCATCGCCTCACTGAGATGTCGCACGCTGGCCAGATCCAAGTTGTTGGTCGGCTCATCGAGCAACAGCAGTGAAGGCGCTGGGTCCGACATCAGCACTGCTGCGAGCACCGCCCGCAGCCGCTCACCGCCAGAAAGCGTTCCGGCCGGCTGCTCGACCTGTCGGCCACGCAGTAGGAACTGCGCCAGTCGATTCCGGGCGTCGACGCTGGTGACGGACGGGGCTAGCCGCGCGACGTTCTCCAGCAGGGACCGATCGTCGGCCAGTACGTCCAGACGCTGTCGAAGGAAGCCGTACGGCACCGCCGTACGAGCGGCGATCTTGTTCAACAGAGTCGTCTTGCCGGCACCGTTGCGGCCGCTGAGCGAGATGCGTTCAGGCCCCTTGATGATCAGGCCATCGATGTCCACCACCAGCCTGGACGACGGTAGTGCGGTCTGCGGTAACTCGATTCGGATTTCGTCGTCGTCCCGTACCCGGCGTTCGGCCGACTGTAATGAGACGCGGGCCGATTCCAGGTGGTCTTGATGCTCACCTTTGAGCCTGGCTGCCGAGACCTGGGCGGTTCGTTTGCGCAACTTCATCACCGCGCGCGGCTCGCGCTTATTGTCGTATTGCTTCTGCGCGTACCGCTGCCGTCGCGCGAGTTTCACCTGCGTGTCCATCAGTTCCTGCTTCTGCCTGTTGACCTGTGCCTTCGCATCGCGTACGTCGCGTTCAGCGGCTTCCTGCTCGGCCGCGACCTGGTCGACGTACGCGTCGTATCCGCCCCCATAGGTGGTCATCGAGCCCTCCCGCAACTCGGCGATCGCGTCCATATGGCGCAGCGCGCGACGGTCGTGGCTGACCATGACCAGCACGCCGCTGAACCCGGTCAATACGGCGTCCAGACGTTCGCGGGCTACGTTGTCCAGGTTGTTCGTGGGTTCATCCAGCAACAGAATGTCGGGCCGTGCAAGCAGGCGACCGACGATCGCCAGCAGGGTTTGCTCTCCGCCGGAAAGAGTGGCCGCAGGCCGGTCGAGATCGATGTCGTCCATGCCGATCTCAGCGCACAGGGCGCGGGTGCGCTCGTTGATATCCCAATCGTCGCCGACGATGTCGAAGTCGCGATCGAGAGCCGATCCAGCCTCGATCCGAGCCAGCGCCGCACGTACGTCGGTAATCCCGAGCAGGTCAGAAACGTCATCGCCCTGTTCGGTGAGCTCCTGCGGCAGATAGCCGACCGTGCCGTTGACGGTGATCGTGCCGCGTGTCGGCGTGAGGTCCCCGGCGATCAGGCGCAATAGGGTCGATTTGCCGACGCCGTTGTCGCCGACGACGCCGGTGTGGCCGTCACCGAAGGTGGCGTTGAGTTGCTGCAATGCGGTGGTGCCGTCGTCCCATTCGAGCGATAGCGAGTCGCAGACGATAGCCGGGCGCGAGAAAGTAGACATGATTACTCCAGGAGAGGTCGATCCGAACGGGGACGATTCCTCAACCGAGCAATGGTTTACCTTCCGCAGACAATGTGACCCCCTCATTATGCGAGGGGCGTCCAGTTAATTTGTGCTCCGATCGCTGAACGCAGCGATCGGAGCACAAAACGGTGTGGACTACTCGGCCTTCTCGTCCGGAACGTTGCCCAGTTCCGCGCCGATCGTCGTGTCGTCACCGTGCCCGGTGTGCACGATGGTGGACGGCGGCAAGGTCAACAGTCGCGCACGGATCGAGTCGACGATCGTCGGATAATCCGAGAACGAACGACCGGTCGCCCCGGGGCCGCCGTTGAACAACGTATCGCCGGTAAACACGCACCCCAGATCCGCTGCATATAGGCAAATCGCGCCTGGCGCATGCCCAGGCGTGTGTATCACCTGAAGATCCGTACCGGCGATCGCGATGACCTGCCCGTCGACCAGTTCGCCGTCCGGTTCGGCATCCGGATGCGTCAGCGCCCACAACTCGCGATCGTCACGGTGCAGCAAGATCGGTGCGCCGGAAAGCTCGCGCAACCGCGGTGCCTGCGCCACATGGTCGTCGTGCGCATGGGTGCATACGATGGCCTCGATCTTGCGATCGCCTACCTGCCGCATGATCGCATCGGCATCGTGCGGGGCATCCAGCACGATCACCGACGTGTCGTCGCCGAGTATCCAGACGTTGTTTTCCACCTCCCAGGTGCCGCCATCCAGGCTGAACGTGCCTGTGGTGACGAGATGCTCAACGCGCGTGGCCATTAAAGTTCGACCACCGAACGAAGGACGTCGCCGTGGTGCATCTTCTCGAAGGCCGCTTCGACGTCCGATAGTCCGATCCGCTCGGTGACGAACTTCTCGAGCGGGAAACGACCCTGCTTGTAGAGATCGACCAGCATGGGGAAGTCCTTGGACGGAAGGCAATCGCCGTACCAGGACGATTTCAAGGCGCCGCCGTGACCGAACAGGTCGGCCAGCGGGATCTCCCAGGTCATCTCCGGCGTCGGTACGCCGACGAGCACAGCTGTGCCGGCCAGGTCGCGGCCGTGGAATGCCTGGGTGAAGGTCTCCGGGCGACCCACGGCGTCAATCACGACGTCCGGCCCGAATCCGCCGGTCAGTTCGCGCATTGCCTCGATCGGATCCTGCTGCGTGGAGTTGACCGTGTGGGTTGCGCCGAAATCCTGCGCCCACTCCAACTTCTGATCGTCGATGTCGATCGCGATGATCCTGCCCGCGTTGGCCAGGCGCGCACCCGCGATCGCGGCATTGCCGACACCGCCGCAGCCGATCACGGCAACCGACTGCCCGCGCTGAACGTTTCCGGTGTTGACCGCGGCGCCAACTCCGGCCATCACGCCGCATCCCAGCAGGCCGACGACCGCCGGATCGGCGTCGTCGACCTTGGTGCATTGACCTGCGGCGACGAGCGTCTTTTCAATGAACGCGCCGATCCCGAGCGCAGGGGAGAGTTCCGTGCCGTCCTCGAGCGTCATCTTCTGCGTCGCATTGTGCGTGTTGAAGCAGTACTTCAGATCGCCGCGCAGGCACGCGCGGCACTGTCCGCACACGGCGCGCCAGTTCAGAATGACGAAGTCGCCGACGGCAACTTCCCTCACGCCGTCACCGATCGCCTCGACGATGCCGGCGGCTTCGTGGCCGAGCAGGAACGGGAACTCGTCATTGATGCCGCCTTCGCGATAATGCAGATCGGTGTGGCACACCCCGCAGGCTTGGATTTTGACCACTGCCTCACCAGGTCCGGGGTCCGGCACGATGACGTTCTCGATGGTGACGGGCGCGCCCTTGGCGCGGGCGACGACTCCCTTGACGGTCTGCGACATGCTGAGGCCTTTC
This sequence comes from Cumulibacter soli, assembly GCF_004382795.1. Classification (NCBI taxonomy): domain Bacteria; kingdom Bacillati; phylum Actinomycetota; class Actinomycetes; order Geodermatophilales; family Geodermatophilaceae; genus Cumulibacter; species Cumulibacter soli. Next base: position 51,611 of record NZ_SMSG01000011.1, read on the forward strand.
TCGAAGTGGTCGTATGCGCCGATCGTAATATCGATGGGTGAGCCGCAGCCGCGGCGACGTGGCCCGCGTGTGTGCGAGCAGGCACATTGCCCCCTCGAACGGCTCCTCATTAGCATGGCGAAGGAACTTTCACATAGGCGCAGGGAGTGCGACATGGACGACGACGACTTCAACGAGGTCCTCAAGGCGGTTCGGACCTTCATTCGTGAGGAAGTTGTGCCGGCCGAGGAGCAGATCGAGGCCGAGGACAAGGTGCCCGATTCGCTGCGCGATCAGGCGAAGGAAATGGGCCTATTCGGATTCGCCATTCCCGAGGAGTACGGCGGCCTCGGGCTGAACATGATGCAGGAAGTTCAGCTCAATATGGAGCTCGGTTGGGCGACGCCTTCATTCCGCTCGATGTTCGGCACCAACAACGGCATCGCGGGGCAGGTGCTGGTCAAGGCTGGCACCGACGAGCAGAAGAAGGAATGGTTGCCGAAGCTCGCTGCCGGTCTGACCGCCTCCTTCGCGCTCACCGAGCCCGAGGCCGGTTCGGACCCGTCGTCGCTGAAGACCAAGGCGACCCGGGAGGGTGACGAGTACGTCATCAACGGCAGCAAGTGCTTCATCACCAATGCGGCTATGGCTCAGGTGCTGATGGTGTTTGCCCGCGTCGGTGACATCCCCGGTGGCAAAGGCATCGCGGTCTTCCTGGTTGAAACCGACCGCGAAGGTGTCACGATCGCCCCGCACGATAAGAAGATGGGCCAGCGCGGCGCCTGGACCTCCGATATCAACTTCGACAACGTCCGGATCCCCGCCGATCACCTCATCGGCGGCGACGAGTCGGTCGGCTTCCCGACCGCGATGCGCTCCCTGCAGCAGGGCCGGCTGACCCTGGCGGCGTTCATGACCGGCGTGAGCAAGCGCCTCGTACACGAGACTGCGGCGTACGCCGCACAGCGGCAGCAGGGTGGCAATGTCATTGCCGACTACCAACTCGTGCAGGGACTGATCGCCGACTCGCAGACCGATCTGTATGCGAGCGAGTCGATCGTGCTCAACGGTGCGCGCGACTGGGACGCTGACCGCGACCGCCGGATGGCGCCGTCCGTGGCGAAGTACTTCGCATCGGAGGCCGTGGGCCGGATCGCCGACCGCGCGGTGCAGATTCACGGTGGGTACGGCTACATGCATGGCTACGTCGTGGAGCGCTTGTACCGCGATGTCCGCCTATTCCGCATCTACGAGGGAACCTCGCAGATTCAGCAGGTCGTGATCGCGAAGCAGGCGCTCGCACCGTACCGCCAGAAGTAGGTTTAACCGTTTCTGCGGGGCAATGAGTAACGCTACCGGGTCGATAGCGTTACTCGTTGCCCCGCAGAACTATGTCTAGGCCTGGTACTTGGCGCGGATCGCGTCGCTGTCGGCGCCGAGTGTGGGGGAGCCGCCGCTGGCTGCTGGCGTGAAGGATGAGTAGCGGGCCGGCAGTCGAACTGTTTTGGTTACCTCGCCGGCGTACTCGACCTCGAGGGCGAACTCGCCCGCGGCGAACTGTGCGCTCGCCGCGAGGTCGGGGTAGTCGCGTACTCGTCCGAAGACGATGTTCGCTTTCGTGAACCTCTCGATCCACTCATCCGTGCTGCGCTTCGCCAGGATCTCGGCGATTCTCGGGATCAACTCGTCGCGGTGCGCCGTACGCCCACCCTGGTCGGCGTACGCCGGATTCTCGCCGAGGTCCGGCGCTTCGACAGCCTCGACGAATGCCGCCCAGTGCCGCGGCGTATTGGCCGAGAACATGATCCACCCGTCCTGGGTCGAATACAGTCCGGACGGCGTGGTGAATTCAGGATGCGAACCGGAGCGCTTCAGATCGACGCCGGCGGTCAGGTACTCGGTGATGTTGTGCGCTTGCAAACCGATTGCGGTCGCCAACAGTGAGCATTCGATGTGTTCGCCGATACCGTGCCGTTCCCGGTTCAGCAGGGCGGCCAGGATCGCTTGAGCAGCGACGTGCCCGGTGCCGATGTCGACGACCTGGGATCCGACTCGCTGGGGGTTGCCATCCGGTTCACCGGTGACGTGCATCAAGCCCGTTTCGGCCTGGATCGAACTGTCCATCCCCGCGCGGCGGGCATCCGGGCCCTCTTGGCCGAATCCGCTAATCGACAGGTAGATGACGTCTGCGTTGATGGCTTTGATGTCTTCGTAGGAGATGCCGAGTCGCTCTACGACGCCGGGCCGGAAGCCCTGCAGGACGACGTCCGCCTGTGCCGCCATTCGTAGCACCAGCGCGTGGTCGTCCGGATCGGTGAGGTCCACCACGAGCGCACGTTTGCCACGGTTGTACGCCGCCGTCATCGAGTTCAGACGCACCTTCGGGTCCGCGGTGAAATAGCCGCGGCTGCCGTCTCCTGCCGGGGATTCAATCTTGATGACCTCCGCGCCGAGGTCGGCGAGCACGAGGCCCGCTAAGGGACCGGCGATCATGGTGGTCAGGTCCAGAACGAGCATGCCGTCGAGCGGCCGGGGAGCGGTCATGGCGACGATCGTAGCGATCCTGCACCGACGTACCAAGACACCCGCAACTCGAGCACGTAGATATCGTGTGTGACCGCTCGCGCTCAGGCTAGAGGCGCTCGGGGTTAGACGTGCTTGGGATTAGACGTAGACGCCCCGGGCTGCCAGGTAGGGGACGGGATCGATGCGCTCGCCGTACATCCCGTGGGTGACTTCGAAGTGCAAGTGCGGACCGGTCGACTGGCCCTCGGAGCCCATGGCAGCGATGGTCTGGCCGGCGCTGACCTGCTGGCCGGCGCTGACGTAGATGCTCTGCATGTGGCCGTAGACCGTGACCATGCCGTCGGGGTGCTGGATGTAGACGGCATTTCCGAAGCCGTCGGCCGGTCCGGCCCGCATCACGGTGCCACTGGCGGCGGCGTAGATCGGCGTACCAAAGTCGTTGGCGATGTCGATGCCGTAGTGGAAGGTGCCCCACCTGGCGCAGAAGCAGCTGGTGTAGGTGCCACCTGCGGGCTTGACCCATCCGCTGCCGGACGAGGATTGCCCGGAGTCTGAGGAGCCCGAACTTGCCGATCCGCCGCCGGACGACCCTGAACTTGCCGAACCACCGCCGGACGAGCCGGAACTCGACGATCCGGAGCTCGCTGATCCGCCGCCGGACGAGCCGGAACTCGACGATCCCGAGTTCGCCGGTGGGGGAGCGGATGCTGCTTGATTGGCCTGCTGGGCTGCGGCCGCCGCAGCTGCCTGAGCTTGTGCCTGCGCCTGGGCCTGGGCCTCAGCTTGGGCCTGAGCGGCAGCCGCAGCGGCCGCTGCCTCTTCCGCCTTCTTCTTGGCGATCGCGGCCTCTTCGGCCTCCTTCTTCGCCAGCCATTCCTTATAGGTCTGCTTTTGCCCTTCGAGCTCCCACAGCTTGTCCTGCGCGTCGGCGAGGGCGTCGTCCAACTCGGCCTTCTGCGCCTGAAGACTGGCCATCTGCGCGTTCGCTGCGTCGACCTTGTTGTTCATTTCAGTCATCAGCTGCTTGGCCTTGGCCTCGGCGGCTTCGGTGTCGAGCACTGACTGCTTCGCTGCGGAGTCCGCGTTCGCCTGCTTGATCTTGGCGAGGTTGAGTTGGTCGACCTTCGCGTACTGCGCGTCCGTCACGATGTTGAGCATGGAAGAACGTTCAATGAGGTCGGCCGGCCCATCGGCCGACAGCAACATGGCGTCATTGAAGGTGTAGTTGCCTTGGGTGAAGACATCGTGCGCCAACTCTTTGACGCCCTCTTCTGCCGCGGCGACCTCGTCACCGGCGGTCTTGACCGCAGCGGCGGTTTCCTTCTGCTTTTCCTTGGCGAGGCCTAATTGACCCTTCGCTACTTCGTAAGCATCCGCGGCGGCGAGCGCCTGCGCGTTGAGAGCCTCGATCTGGTTGTTCATCTGCGTCACTGCTGCTGACGCGTCGGCGACCTGCTTTGCTGCCTTCTCCTTGGCGCTCGAGGCGCCGGAGATCTGCGCATCACTCGGATTCGGTGGTGGAGGAGGCAAAGCGCTGGCTGGGGCGATGGGCAGGAAGAACGACAGAGTGAGCATGCCCGCTATGGCGGCTGTGCTCTTAGCCCTCGACGTGCGCACGAAGGTGCCTCCAAAACCGCAACTCTGGGAAGAATGCGCGGAGGCAGCGGTCGTTTGCCTGAGCCACGCGGGACCCATACTGACACGCCTGACGCTCAAGCACCACAAGTCACAACAATCTCGTTTGTAACTTGAATCTAGTTACATCACTGTAGTTCTTTTCCTTCACAACGCAAGACCCCCGGCACGACCAGGGTTTTCTTGTCCCCCTCAAGGCGGTGTCGATCGCTGGGACGTCGACAAATTTTTATTGGGGGATCTGAGGCGATGGGAGCGGGAGCGGGCCGTGGTAACACCGATATAGCGCCGAGTTCGACGTGATGCCGGTCCTGTTTGCGTGCCCCGTGACGATCGTGTTCTGCCTCGAATGATCGATGCACCGGGGGTGATGGAGCAGGGGGCGCACGAGGCGGCTTTGGGTTGCTGGGGGACCGTATGGCAGGACGCCCGCGGTGGCCGGAAAATGGGTGTGAGCAGGTATTTCCGCTGGTGCCCTCGGCAGGAATCGAACCTGCGACGCCCGCCTTAGGAGTGCGGCGCTCTATCCACTGAGCTACGAAGGCCTCATTTTTATGCGCTGACCAGCGTAGCCCATCGGTACTGAGGCAGTGCTGCTCGTCGTCGGGCGTGAACTATGGGGGCACAGGGCGTGACACCTACGCGAAGGTAAGACTTAAATCTGTCGCGATCCACACGGGCGTGCGCATACTATTCGTGCACCTTGCGCAGTCCGGCTGGCAGGTCTGGCCGTTCACATGAAGGACGCCGCCATGACCACCATGCCTATTCGAAGTCAGCACGAGCCGATAGTCCTGCTCAATGCGAGTTACGAGCCGCTATCGATGAACGTCACGCTTAAGCGTGCGGCGAGGCTGCTCGCGAAAGGCAAGGCGATCGTGCTCGAGGCGGCGAAGGGGCGTTTCCTGCGGGATTGGCCGTGGCCTCGAGTCCTCATCCTGGTGAAGTACGTGCGTATCGCACATGAGGTGCTGTATCGCCGTCCGACGGTCAGTCGCAAGGGAGTGCTTAAACGTGACTCATATCGTTGTGCGTACTGCGCCGACCGAGCCAACACGATCGACCATGTGTTGCCCAAGAGCCGCGGTGGGGGCATGACGTGGACGAATCTGGTCGCTGCCTGCCTGCGCTGCAACAGCCGCAAACGCAACCGGACCCCAGAGGAAGCGGGAATGCCGCTACGGCTCACGCCGTTCGTGCCAACGCGCCTCGCCTTGGGCGATTCGGGCGCGACGGTCGCGATCCCGGCGTGAATGATGGCGTCGTCAAGCAGGACGGCGCTGCGGGCGCGATAATGATCCGATGAGCGACGCCGATGAATCACCGAGGGCGGGCGCGGATGAAGCCCGAAACGAGCGGGCGTCCGCAGCCAAGCCCGCACGCGTCGTACGTCGTAGGTCTCCGCGGGAGATGACTGCCGAAGAGCGAGCCTTCATTGCGCGGTACGCCGTGGATTGGCCACCGCATCACGATTCGGACTGGGGCTAGCTGTGATGTCCAGGGACGTTGTTGCGTGAATCGCGCGTGATCTGTTGACGGGTGAAGGCCTCCCGTTGCGAGAGTGGAGCTGTCTAGGAACCGCTCACGCATAACAGGAGGCC
>NZ_SMSG01000012.1 GCF_004382795.1 Cumulibacter soli
CTACAATCACCACAGGCACCACACCGCAATCGGAGCCCCACCAATGAGCAGACTCAACAACCTGCCTGGACATCACAACTAGTCCCATCGACCATCAGTCGGACTGCCATCGTGGGATCGACTTGTTACGTGTGCGAGATCGGTTTTAACCTCGGAAGTCGGTATCGTTCCTCGAATGGCTGGGCGCGCGGCCATTTCGGAACTGTGTCTGTCGACGGGGTGGTGTATTCACGGTGGCTGTAGCGGGTCTGGTGCTGGCGGCTGGAGCGGGAACTCGGATGGGCATGCCGAAAGCGCTCATTCGGCTGCCCGGCGGAAAGTCGTTGCTGACCAACGCGATTGAAATTCTGCGAGACGGTGGATGTCGCGACATCATCGTGGTGCTCGGCGCGGGCGAGCCATTTGTGCGCAAGGCGTTGGAGGCCTGGTCCGACAAGATCGACGCCCTGATGGGTGACGATGAGTTGATCCTGGTGAGTAATGAACAGTACGCCGAAGGAATCTCCACCTCCGTGCGCGCCGGTCTAGAGGCAACGAGCGAATTGCCGAAGGTGCCCGAGGCCGTCGTGGTGCAACTCGTGGATACCCCTGAAATCAGCCCGGACGCTGTCGACCGCGTCTTGCAGGTCGCCGCGCCGTCCGCGCTCGCGGTCGCGACATACGACGGGATGATCGCGCACCCGATGCTGCTCGGTAGTGAGCATTGGGAGGCGATCGCCGAGTCGTTGGCCGGCGACGTTGGTGCGCGCAAGTACCTCGATGGCCACCCCGAACTGCAGCGCATCAACGCCGACGGCCTGGGTTCCCCGGTGGATGTCGATACCCCCGAACAACTACGCAAACTCACTAATCGCGACCTCGTGCAGACCGAGATCCACAAAGCCGAGGTCACCCAGGACGACATCAGTGTGTCGTTCCTGGAGTTGCTGGTGCGCGATCGGCGTGCCGGTGCCGTGGTGACCTTCAGTGGCGTCGTCCGCGATCACGACCATGGCCGCCAGGTCGAAAAACTCAAGTATATGGCGCATCCCAGTGCTGACGACCTCATTATGCGAGTCACTCAAGAGGTCGCAGCGTCCTCAGGTGTGCGTGGTATCGCGGTACAGCATCGTGTGGGCGTCCTGCAGATCGGTGACGTCGCGCTCGGCTGCGCGGTCGCCGCCGATCACCGGCAGGAGGCATTCGAAGCCTGCTCGCTGTTGGTCGAGCGCGTGAAGGCCGAGTTGCCGGTCTGGAAGCATCAAATCTTCGAGGATGGAACCGAGGAGTGGGTGAACGCTCCGTAGCCGCACGGTCTACGCGAGTGCACGGAATTGCTCGCCCGCCGCGCTGACCTTTCCGTTGTTGTCGTATAGCGCGACGTTTGGCGCGTACGGCGGTGGTGTGAGCGAGAACCACGCCCACCGTTCGACGTAGGGCAGCGAGGCGAGCATGTCGGCAGCGGTCTTCAGGAACTCCGCCTGGACTTTGGACGGCTTCGCCGCGGCTGAGGCCGGATACCAGCTGATCAAGCTGAACTCGGTGAGCCAAATCGGCATCTGATACTTCGTATGGACACGCTCGAGGTAGGCCTTCAGGTCTTGGGTAGCAACGGCCGCTGAGTACGACGGCAACAGTTCGACCGCGAGATACCAATGCAGCGGAATGAAATCGACCCGGTACCCCTTCGCCTTCGCGCCGTCCATGAAGCCGGTGAACCAACTGGCTGGATTGTCGGCATTGCCGGCCACGGCCGGAGCGCCGAGTCGCATGCCCGTGGACTCCAACTGCGGCCACGCCGTCAGCGCCTGCTGAACCGACATGTTCGCGTGCGCTTCCTGGTCTGGCTCGTTGAAGCCGAGTAGCGTCTCGCCGTTTGCCTTCGCGAGTTCGAGCCCCTCTTCGGTCAACTGTGAGAGGTCTTCGAACATGGGCACGAACTCGCATCCCTGCGGGATATCAATCCCGTCGTGCCCCGGCGCCCAGGTGTAACACCAGCGCGCTTGTGAGTCGGCGAGCGACTCGGACGCATGCGGCGCCTGGATCCAGGTGCCGACCCCTGCCAGCGGACCCGGTGGCGTGGGCTTGGTCGTCGTCGGCGACGGCGATGCGCTGCTCGAGGGCGCTGCGGTACTGCTGGACGATTCAGGTGTCGTTTGCTGGGGTGAGCCGCCGCACGCCGCCAAGGCGAGACCCGCCGCTCCGGCCAGTACCGCGCGCCGGGTTATCGAAGGCCCCAATGTCGTCTGCGGGCGGCCAGCGATGCCGCGTGATCGAGCGGGCGCGTTTGTGTCTCGTCCCATTGTTGCGCCTGGCGGAACCTTTCCAGCGCGCTGGTCGCGGAAGTACACCATGTCCGTCTCCAATGTCGATCGAGCGGTAGAACCTCCGTCGCGGCTTCGACCGTATCGGGTGAATCCGATACCAAGATCGCCGATTTCGCGGCCGACTGTAACCGAGCGAACGGTACCGCGACTGTGGGAAATGCGGGTATCGCACGCCGATGTTCTGAGTAACCTTAAATCAGACCGAGTCAAGCGACCAAGTCACGAATGCAAAGACTCGGCAGGTAGTGCAGATTCTTATGGCCAGGTTCTTAGGTGGCCGGCTTTACGTAGTCATCTCTTCGTTAATTCAGGGGTTGAACCGTGCCTGGCGCGGGTGGATCGAGGATGGTGTCGACGCTGGCCGGACGTGTGGGATCTGAACGACACGAGGAGGAATCGTGCGGGTCGTAGTTACCGGTGGCGCTGGGTTCATCGGTTCGCATTTGTGTCGGGCGCTCATCGCCAGAGGCGACAGCGTCGTCTGTGTGGATGACTTCTCGTCGGGGTTGGGTTCTAACGTCCTGGCGTTGGCGGATTCCGATAGGTTCGTGTTGATTGAGCACGACGTCCGCGAGCGGATCCCGGTCGTGGGACCGGTAGATGCTGTGGTCAACTTGGCGAGCCTCGCTTCGCCGCCTGCGTACCTCGCACGACCGCTCTTCACCCTGCAGACCGGTTCAATCGGCACCCAGAACGCCCTGGAGCTCGCCAAGCGCAGCGGCGCACGATTCGTGCAAGCCTCTACCAGTGAGGTGTATGGCGATCCTGAGATACACCCGCAGACCGAGAACTACTGGGGCAATGTCAACCCGATCGGTCCCCGCAGCGTCTACGACGAGGCCAAACGGTACGGCGAGGCACTGGTCGCGGCGTACACGCGGGACGGGCTCAACGGTGGGATTATTCGCATCTTCAACACTTATGGCCCTCGGATGCGCGTGGACGATGGTCGCGTCGTCACGCAGTTCATTTCGCAAGCCCTCGCGAATGACCCGTTGACTGTGTACGGCGACGGATCGCAGACCCGCAGTTTGTGTTACGTGTCGGATCTGGTGCGCGGATTCATCGCGATGGTCGACTCGGAGCATCCCGGTCCCGTCAACATGGGCAATCCGCAGGAACTCACCGTGCGTCAGATCGCCGATTTGGTCATCAAGGTGACTGCGTCGGCTTCTCGTGTCGAGTTCCGGGAACTGCCGCAGGACGATCCGCAGCGTCGTCGCCCAGACATCAGCAAGGCACAGAGCGATCTCGGCTGGGCTCCGCAGGTGGATGTCGTCGAGGGACTGGCGCGCACGGTCGAGTGGATCGCCGCTGGTGCGCATCGGGATGCGGCCGTCGCAGTCAGCACATGACCTGGCCGAGGCCCCAAACATGACCGCAGTAGTTGACCTGCCGAAGCTCCCGGTCGAGCCAGACACCGTCAACGAGTCTGACGATTCGGATCGGCTGCGGGGATACTTGCGTGAATTGTCCGGCGGGATCGTTGTAGATCATCGCCCGTCGGGCCCGGTGTTTGGCTCCGTGCCGCAGCGCCGTTCGCGTATGAGGCGTTCGCTCGTCGCGGCGATGCCGCGCCACCAGCGGCGCTGGCTCTCCTTCTGGTCGTTCGCGTACACCGGGGTGCTGGTTGCGCTGTTCGTGTGGTGGTCCTGGCCGTCGCACCGACTGACCTGGGCGGGGTTCGTAGCCAACACGCTGCTGCTGGTCAGCGCGGTCGCACTACCGCTCTTCTTCCTGTGGGTGCTGCGCGGGATGCGTCGCGTCAACCCGAACCAACAGTTGCCCAACTGCCGCGTCGCCATGGTGGTGACCAAGGCGCCGTCCGAACCCTGGGAGATGGTGCGCCGCACACTGGAGGCAATGCTCGCGCAGGAGTACCCGGCGCCGTACGACGTATGGATCGCCGACGAAGCACCTTCGGACGAGACTCGCGCGTGGTGCAGCGCGCGTGGGGTACAGGTCTCGACGCGCCATGGAGACGAGCGGTATCAGCGACTCACCTGGCCGCGCCGGCGGCGCTGTAAGGAAGGAAACCTCGCCTACTTCTACGACCATTACGGCTACGAGCGGTATGACGTGGTCGCTCAGTTGGACTCCGACCACGTGCCGGAGCCGAGCTACCTCGTGGAGATGGTGCGTCCGTTCGCCGACTCCTCGATCGGGTATGTGGCCGCGCCCAGCGTGTGCGACGCGAACAGCGAGGTCTCCTGGACGGTGCCCGGCCGCCCGTTCGACGAGGCGTCTTTCCACGGTGCGCAGCAGCTCGGCCACAACGAGTCCGGTATGCCGGTGTGCATTGGTTCGCACTACGCCGTACGGACCCAGGCGCTGCGTCAGATCGGTGGCGTTGGCCCCGAACTCGCCGAAGACTTCACCACGTCGTACCTGCTGAACGTCGCGGGATGGCGCGGCGCATTCGCGATCGACGCCGCGGCACGTGGCGATGGCCCGCCGACGTTCGCGGCGATGGTGACGCAGGAATTTCAATGGTCACGCAGCCTCATCAAGGTAATGCTGTCGCTGTTGCCGCGCACCGTAGGACGTCTGCCGATCGGGATAGGCGCGCGATTCGCGGTGCAATGCGGTTCCTACATTCTGCTGAGCCTGATGTTCGTCGGTGGGCTCGCCCTGTTCGTGATCGCGAACCTCACCGGCAGACCGTGGGTGTCGGTGAATCTCCTGGTCTTCTTCGTGGTGTGGTTTGTGCTCAACGGCTGCATGCTCGGCGTCGCGTTCGTGCTGCGGCGCGCGCGGCTACGGCGACCCGTGGACGCCCCGATCATCAGTTGGCGGCGCGCGGTGTACAGCGGCAGCCGATATCCGTTCGTGCTGATCGGGGTTTGCGCCGCTATATGGGAACGAGTCGTGCCGCGGACGCTTGATTTCAAGGTGACCCCAAAGGGAAACTCGGGTCCGCAGCCGTTGCCTGTGCGGTTGATTCTGCCGTTCCTGGTGACTGCGATACTGCTCGCCGGCAGCGCGGCGATCGGCACCGAGAACCGTCCGGTCGTGGGCTACGTCGGGCTGTCCCTGCTGGGCTCCCTATCGACCGTTACGCTCGCGATTGTGATCGCGCTGCTGCACGCCGCCGACTCGCGCCGCGCCGCCGTCGACCTCTCACGCATCGGCGCGCTGCGACTCGTCCGGGCGCCACTGATCCTCTGCGGCGTCGTTGGTCTCGGGGCTATCGCGGCGACCGTGCGTTATGGGTTCGAACTGTGGCAAGTGCTGACGGACGTCGGCCTAATCGGCTAATTGCGCGTGCTCGTGCCACGCCGTTGAGAGGGAAATTCACGTGAAGGTTCTCGTTACTGGTGGCGCCGGATTCATCGGCAGCCACACGTGCGTCGAGTTACTCGACGCCGGTCACGATGTGCTCGTCGTCGACGACCTATCGGCGGGATTCGCTGATGCGCTCGATCGAGTCGGTGTGCTCACTGGCGTACGACCCGAGCTCGAGGTCCTCGACATCACTGACACCGCGGCCCTGTGCGGCCTGTTCGCCCGACACGCCATCGACGCAGTCATCCACTTCGCCGCGCGCAAGGCAGTCGGAGAATCGATCGAGATCCCGCTTGAGTACTTCCATACGAACGTCACAGGAACGATCAGCCTGCTGCGTGCCATGCGTGAGGCCAAAGTCCGGCAATTGGTCTTCTCGTCGTCCTGCTCGATCTACGGCGACACCAACGGGACGCTGCTGGACGAGCAATCGCCGTCCGCCCCGGCCAATCCCTACGCGTGGACGAAACTGACCTGCGAACAGTTGATCGCCCAGGAATGCGCATACGGCGAAGGGATGCGGGCGATCAACCTGCGGTACTTCAATCCGATCGGTGCGCACCCCAGCGGCGTACTCGGTGAGCAACCGCGCGGCGTCCCGCGCAACGTCCTCCCGTATCTGGCCGAAGTCGCTACGGGTGAGCGGGAGTACTTGCAGATCTTCGGCGGCGATTACCCGACTGACGACGGGACCGCGATCCGTGACTACGTGCACGTCGTCGACGTTGCCGCGGGGCACGTCGCCGCTCTCAACCACCTCGAGGACGCCGACGAACCCCAACTGTTCAACCTCGGTACCGGGGTGGGGACGTCGGTACTGGAGTTACACGCACAGTACGAACGGGAGGTTGGCCGCGAACTGCCGTACCGGATCACCGAGCGGCGACGCGGAGACGTTCCCCGGCTCGTCGCCGACTGCTCGCGGGTCCAGGACGCTTGGGGATGGCACACGCAGTACGACCTCGCGCAGATGTGTGCCGACTCGTGGCGTTTCATGCAGCGCAACCCGGAGGGCTACTCGCGATAGAGGCCACTCACGATAATCCGAAGTCGGTCGCCTGACAGGCGATGTTGCGCGATAGCGCGGTGAGCTGACGGTAATCTGCTGATCGATCGCAGGTTTGATCGAAGACAGCGGTATCAGGTATCACCGACCTTGGAGCGTCACGTGGTAACTCGACGAACTGTGCTCAACGGCGCCATATCGGTGGCGACGGTGGTCGCCGGCTCGACCCTCATCGGCGCACGGCCGACGTCCGCCGCTCCCGGTGGTACCGCGCGCCCGCTGCATGGTGTCGGTGCCTGGTACACGCAGTACGTCGACCTGATGCTGAGCGATTCCGGCGCTGCCTGGTATTTCACCTGGGCACCGCACCACGACTGGATCACCACGCCCGACGGCTGCGAGTTCGTGCCGATGATCGCTACCGCCGACGACCTGACTGCCGCCGGCCTGCAGCAGGCGGCAGACTCCGGCACTGCATTGCTTGGCTTCCAGAAGCCGGACGACGCTACCGGCGCGAACCTGACCCCGAGCCAAGCGGTCAAGCTTTGGCCACAACTCGAGTCGACAGGGATGAGGTTGGGTGCGCCCGTCGTGCGCGCCAACGCCCATGTCGCAGGCGGCTGGCTCGACAGCTTCATGACGGCGGCGGCGAGTAAGGGACGGCGGGTGGATTTCATCCCGCTGACCTGGTCGCCGAGTGAGGCGCTGCTGAGCGGCGCGGGTGCGATAGCCGGGGAAGTCGCGTCATTGAAGAGCTACCTCGAAGCGGTGCACGCACGGTTCGGCCGGCCGATCTGGCTGGTTGAAGTCGGCGCGGTGCTGTGGGGGCAGTCCGGCTCCCAAGCAGCTGATCCGGCCGTGCAGGCGCAATTCCTCGTTGAGGTCGAAGCCATGCTTGCTGGCCTGTCGTACGTGGAGCGGTGGGCGTGGTTCTCGCTAAGCCCGCTGGCCGGCGCCGACGACGCGCCGCTCTACGATGCGAACAATGTGGTGACCACAGTCGGTGAAGAGTTCCGCGCGCTCGCTGGTGCCGGTGAGACCGAACCGCCCCAGGAGCCCGCGTCCCCTGGCATCGGCACATGGTTCAGCGGCCCGGCCGTCAACACGCAGCTCGCCGATACCGGGGCTGCGTGGTACTACACCTGGGCCTCGCATCACGATTGGATCACCACGCCGCCGGACTGCGAGTTCGTGCCGATGATCTGGGGCCCCGCGAACGTCACGGCCTCCGACCTGCAGCAAGCGGCAGCGAACGGCACGACGCTATTAGGGTTCAACGAGCCCGACCGTAGCGATCAAGCGAACATGACTCCGGCGTCGGCGCTGGCTGCGTGGCCACAACTGGAGGCGACAGGCCTACGGCTCGGCGCCCCAGGGTGCGCCTCGGACGGACACGTGCCCGGCGGATGGTTGGACACCTTCATGTCGGGCGCGGCGAGCGCGGGACGTCGTGTCGACTTCATCCCGCTGCATTGGTACGCCAACAACGCCATCCTGGGCAGCGCCGATATCGTCGGCGCCGCCACCACCGCGATGGTCCAGTATCTCGAAGCAGTCCACCAGCGATACGGCTTGCCGCTGTGGCTCACTGAGTTCAGTCTCGTCTCCTGGACGGGTGGTACGAACCAGGTCGCCGAGATAGGCGTACAGGCGGACTTCCTCGAAGCGGCGGATGCCGCGATGGCGCAGTTGCCATTCGTGGAGCGCTGGGCGTGGTTCTCGCTGCCACCATTCGAGACCGCGCTGGGTGCGTCGCTCTACGACCAGCAGGACATCATTACGCCGATCGGCACTCGATTTGCCGCTATCGCTGCCAAGTACTGATTCCTGGGCACAAGCCAACCGGACTTACTCCCAGGGGAGCCTGCGGCGCCTAGCCGCCGGCGAACGGCGGCAGCACATCGATGCTCTGACCGCCCTCGACCACGATCTGCTGATCGGTCGTCGCCGTCCCATCGACGAGGAAACTGCACGCAGGCAGCACCTTGATCATCATGTCGCCGTGCTTCGTACCGACTTCGGCAATGATCTCCGCGAGGGTGCCGGGTTTCACCGACTCCTCGTCCACACCAGCAGCAGCTGCCGCAGCCGCGAAGTACCGAATGTTGACGCTCACGCTAGCCACCAATCGCAGACATAGGTCGGGACGGCTGGAGGAATGATGGGTCATCAATTCCGTGTCCCGCACGTTTGCCGAACATCGCCGTACGCCACCGCTGCGCGATCTCCTCATCGCTGGCTCCGGCGCGCAGGGGCGCCCGCAGATCCGATTCTTCGACTGCGAACAGGCAATTGCGCACCTGGCCATCGGCCGTCAACCGTGTGCGATCGCAGTCACCGCAGAACGGTCGGGTCACCGAACCGATCACGCCGACGCGGATTGGCCCACCGTTCACGAGCCACGTCTCGGCCGGTGCGGCACCGCGATGCGCGGGGTCTGGGGTCAATTCGAAATGCTCTTGGAGCGAATGCAGGATTTCCTCAGCAGTGATCATCTGCTGGCGATCCCAGACATGTCCGCCATCGAGTGGCATCTGCTCGATGAACCGCAGCTCGTAGCCACGCTCGAGGCACCAGCGCAGTAACTCAGGCGCCTCGTCGTCGTTCACCCCACGCATCAGCACTGAGTTGATCTTGACCGGCGTCAGCCCGACTTCGGCGGCGGCCTCGATCCCGGCGATCGTGTCGGCGAACCGGTCCCGGCGGGTCAGGTCGTGAAACCGTTGCGAATCGAGAGTGTCGAGCGAGATGTTCACGCGGTCGAGTCCGGCGTCCTTCAGTGCTCGCGCCGTCTTGGACAGCCCCAACGCATTCGTGGTCAGCGCGGTCTGCGGGCGCGGGGTTAATGCAGTGATCTCCTGCAGGATCTGTGGCAGGCCCGGGCGCAGCAGCGGCTCGCCGCCGGTGAACCGGATTTCCTCGACACCGAGCGTCTCGACCGCGATCCGCGCGAGCCGCACCAACTCGGCGTCGGTGAGTAAATCGGCCTTCGGGAGCCACGGCAGGCCCTCAGCGGGCATGCAATAGGTGCAGCGCAGGTTGCACTTGTCGGTCAGCGAGATGCGCAGATCGGTGGCGACCCGGCCGAAACGGTCGACCAGTCGCCCCTCAGCGCGCAGCCGACTAATGCGCTCGTCGCGCGATTCGGTGGACTGGAGGCTGCTCATCTCGCTCAGTGTACGTCGCGTACGTGCGCCGTAAACCCTCCTCGCAACTGACGCCGCTCGCGGTCGTACGCGAGTAGACTCAGGTGTTCCGCGCGCCGAGCGGGCTGGTCCGGAAGCACCCCAGGAGCAACCACACGTGCAACAGTCGAATTCGTCGTCCGTCGATGAGACGGGCCAGACGCCGACCGATCCAGAGTCCGTCGAAATCGCGCGCGAGCAAGCGCATGTCGATCGGGTCAACGCGCGGATCGAGGTGCTGCTGAAGAACGCCGATGCGATCACCGCCGAAGGCCTTGCCCGCGGTAGAACCGGGACGTACGGCGGCCTGGTAGAACGTGATGCGTTCGTGCACGTCGCGGCGCGACGCAAGCATCTGCTTAACCGCGAACACGAAGGTCTCGTGTTCGGTCGTCTCGATTTCGACGATCGGACAGTGCACCATGTGGGGCGCATCGGCGTCCTCGACGAAGACTTTGACCCGCTGGTGCTCGATTGGCGCGCACCCGCGGCGGCGCCGTTCTATCGCGCAACGCCCACCGAGCGGCTGGAGGTCGTACGCCGCCGGGTTATCCGCAGCGTTCGCGAGAAGGTTGTGTCCGTCGAGGACGACCTTCTCGACACCGAAGCCGCGCTTGACGGGATGAACGTGATCGGCGACGGGGCGCTGATCGCGTCGCTGTCGCGGGCGCGCACCGGCCAGATGCGCGACATCGTCGCGACCATCCAGACCCACCAGGATGAGGCGATCCGCGCACCCGGCGACGGCGTGACGATTATCAGTGGCGGCCCGGGCACCGGTAAGACCGTCGTCGCGCTCCATCGTGCGGCGTACCTCCTGTATCGGGAGCGGCGCAAATTCGAGAGCAGCGGCGTACTCGTCGTGGGGCCCTCGCAGACCTTCATGCGCTACATCGAACGCGTCCTGCCCTCCCTCGGCGAGGACTCAGCCTCACTGCGCAGCGTCGGTGAACTCGTCGACGGCTATACCGCATCCCGCCTCGACGCGCCGCATATCGCGCGACTAAAAGGTTCGGCCCGCATCGCCCCCGTCGTCACGCGCGCGGCCCGGTTCGCTGATCCGTCGATGCCGACCAGTTTCCGGATGTTCTATCGCGGCGACGTCGTGCAGGTCTCACAGAGCGACCTGCGCGGCATCCGTCGGTCGGTGCTGCGCGGAAACCGCAAATACAACCGATCTTTCCGGGCGGCAAAGGAAGCGCTCTCCGACCTGATGTACCGCAAACTGTCGGACGGCCCGCGCGCCGAGCGGACGTTGGCGGAGTTCCGCGACGACCTCACTGAACGTGAGGAGTACCAGGAGTTCCTGGCTGCGTGGTGGCCGATGCGCCAGCCGCATGATGTGCTGCGGGCGCTAGGCGATGAGCGACACTTGGCCGCGTGCTCGATGGGGGCGTTACAGCGGTCCGAGATTGCGGCGCTCGCGGCTGATTGGCGGACCCATCTGCTGGACTCGGTCGAACTGTCGGTGCAAGACATCGCCGTACTCGATGAGATCCGGGATGCGCTCGGGGAGATTCCGCCGCCACCCAAGGCACGCGACGAGTTTGACCTTGCCGATATGCGTGAGGTGACCACAGCGGCAGATCGTGAGTATGCGCGGGTTGGGCCGCGGGTGCGCCCCGAGAACTACTCCGGATATGGGCACGTGATCATAGATGAGGCGCAGGACCTATCGCCGATGCAATGGCGCCTGGTCGGACGCCGTGGGCGAAACGCGTCGTGGACCGTAGTCGGTGATATCGCGCAGACGTCGTGGCATGACCCGGCTGAAGCGCGGGCCGCGATGGACGCGGCACTGGTGAAGCCGCCGCGTCGGGATTTCCGGCTCGATACCAACTACCGGTCGCCCGCCGAGGTTTTCTCCTTGGCTGCCGAGGTGGTCCGCGCGGTCATGCCGGACGCCGATATCCCCGAGGCCGTGCGCGAGACGGGGCATCAGCCATTGCATGTGCTGACGTCCGAGGTAGCCGAGGCAGTGGTGGCGCAGGCCCGTGACCTGCTTGGCGAGGTCGAGGGAACGGTAGCGGTGATTGCTCCGGCTGCTCGCGTGGCTGAGGTTCGCTCCTGGTTTGACTCGGAACCCGCCGACGTGGACTCGAGCGGCTCCAAACCGGTTGGCTTGGGGCACGAGCCCTTCGAATCGTTGGGTGCGGCGGCCGGCGAACGCCTCGTCGTGATCGATGAACTGTCGGTGAAAGGGCTGGAGTACGACGGCGTGCTCGTCGTCGAACCCGATGAGATCACCTCCGGTGACGCTCGAGGCGTGCGGATTCTGTACGTCGTGTTGACCCGAGCTACGCAGCGGCTGACGACGGTCGGCAGCAGCGCTCGCTGGCTCGATGGGATCGGCGCGAGCACCGGGTCTTAGCTAGGGGCGCGGCTGCGATGCGGTGGGCGAGTGCTGTATCGTAACCAGGCCGTGGTGATTTGGGTCATATAGGCCTACCGTTGTATGCGCCGGCCACACCGGACCAACCAACGGAGGCGGACATGGCACACGGCGACATCACCCACTTCGAGATTCCCGTCAATGACATGAACCTCGCAAAGACGTTCTACGCAGGTCTATTTGGCTGGGATATCGCTGGCCCTCCCGGATTCGAGGACTACCCGATGTGGCGGGCCCCGAATCAGATCAGCGGCGGCGGCCTCACGCAGCGGGACGAGAACTTCATCTGCCCGCGCTCGTACGTCGAGGTTGATTCGATCGACGAGACGCTGGCCAAGGTCCGCGAAAGCGGCGGCGCGGTCGTCGTCGAGAAGTCGCCGATCAGCGAAACGAGTTGGTCCGCGGTCTTCAGCGACCCCGATGGAAACCACATCGGTCTATACGAAGGACACACCGACGGGGGCTGAAGGCCAGTCCATCCGACCCGCACCGATTCGCTGGGACACTCCGTTCCCGGTCGGTCACCGATGGAGTGAGCCCCTGACTGAGCGCCTGGAGCTGCCGCTTGACGCGCGGGTCGGTCAGTGGTCGCCGACGTGTGCGTATTGTGTCTGGCCGTTCGTTGGGTCCTCCTGCATCGCCCGTCGGTCCGTTCACCGCAGGTGGCGGGTGGGAGCGTCGACGAACCCTACCCGCCACCTGCGCAGTTATTCGTCTCCGATGCGCGAAATGTCGGCGTCGTCCAGGCCGTCCTCGTTCATGTCGCGATGTCGGGCCTTGCGCGCATCCCACCGCAACATGATCGCTGCCGCGGTCGCCGCAATGAGTGTGCCGAGCAGGATGCCGAGCTTTCCGGCGTCGGTATGTTCGGTATCGGGGAAAGAGAGTTCAGCGATCAGCAGCGAAACAGTGAAGCCGATCCCGCATAGCAGGCCAACTGGCAGCAGGTCACGCAGTCCAATCGCGTCCGGCAACCGCATGGGCGTAAGTTTCGTGAGCAATGTTGCCGCTCCGAGCACCCCGATCACCTTGCCGAGCACGAGGGCGACCACGATCGCAATCAGAACCGGTTCGCTGAGTACATCACCTATTCCGTCGCCCGCAACGAAGGTCACTCCGGCAGCGAAGAAGGCAAACAGCGGAAGGGCAATGCCGGCCGAAAACGGTCGCACGATGTCGTCGTACCGGTGGGTTCTCGGCGCCGACTCACCATGGATGGGCTTAGCGGCGAGACTCAGGCCCATCAAGACCCCCGCGATCGTGGCGTGTACGCCCGACGCGTGCATGAAACTCCACGCGACGACGGCGATCGGAAGCAGAATCCACCACCGCGCGAACTTCGATCGCGCGACGAACGCGAACGCGGCCACGCAAACCAGAGCGATCGCCAGCGAAGTCAGACCGATCGACTCGGTGTAGAACGCCGCGATCACGATGATCGCCAGCAGGTCGTCCACCACGGCGAGGGTCAGCAAGAAAGTACGCAGGCCCCGTGGCAGACCGCGACCGAAGATGGCCAGGACGGCGAGCGCGAACGCGATGTCGGTGGCCGTGGGGATGGCCCATCCGTGTAGCGCCGATGCATCACCGAGCGCGGTCACCATCACGACGTAGAGGACCGCAGGCACGGCCATCCCGCCCACCGCCGCGATCATCGGAACAGCCGCTTCGCGCGGGTTGCTGAGGCTACCGTCGACGATCTCGTGCTTGAGCTCGGCGCCAACGATGAAGAAGAAGATCGCGAGTAGACCGTCAGCGGCCCAGGTCGCGAGGTCGAGGTTCAGGTGCAGTGCAGCGGGGCCGACGGTGTACTCGGCGAGAGAGTGGTATGAGTCTCGCCATGGCGAGTTCGCCCAGATGAGGGCGAGTGCTGCCGCGCTCAGCAACAGCAGGCCGCCGATGGTTTCTTTCGTTACCCATGCGCGCAGTCGCGCCACGGGTGGCATTTTGGTCGTGGACATACATCCCTATGGAGTTGGATCTGCAAACAGGGTTGTCCGCAGAACGTCGACCAGGCTTCCCGACACACCGGAGAGTAACTCTAACGTGGCGCGGGCTACCGGATCGGCGGGGTGCGCCGGCGAAGGCGCAGTGGCACCGGGAGGCGCGGTGTCATCGGGGACGCACGGTGTCATCGGAGTGGCGCAGTCATGTGTTCCGGTGATTCGCCGGGCGCTCACCATGATTCCGGTGAGCAATAATGCTCACACCGCTCGACCGGTGGCGGGGAGCAGTGGTCTGATGGCACGGTGCTGCGCATCGTTTTTCACACGCCTGAAATCCCGCCGAACACCGGCAACGCGATCCGACTGGCGGCCTGCACGCCGGCGGAACTGCACCTCGTTGAGCCGCTGGGGTTTTCGCTGGAGGACAAGCAGTTGCGACGAGCGGGCCTCGACTATCACGATCTCGCGCGGGTATTCATTCATCCGTCCCTCGATGCCTGCTTTGCTGCGCTGGACGCAGGCCAACCGCAGCCGCCGCGGGTATTCGCCTTCACCAGTTCGGCGACCACCGTTCATTCGAGCATCGAGTATCGACCGGACGATGTATTGCTGTTTGGGTGCGAGTCTGACGGTCTGCCAGCGGAAATCCTTGCGCACCCGCGGCTGAACGATCGGCTCCGGATTCCGATGCTCGCGGGGCGACGGTCGCTCAACCTCAGCAACAGCGCGGCGATCGTGGTGTACGAGGCGTGGCGGCAACTCGGTTACCCGGAATCGCTGTGATCCCGACCGAATCCGCGCACGTGGGATTCACCGCAGGCTCCCAGAGACGAGGCAGGTGGGTAGTCCACGTGCCTGCCCGCTCGGGGCCTGCGATGAACCGCAGTGCCGAGTTCGTTACCGGCCGGCTATCAGCATCTCCGCGAAACCGGCGACCTTCAGTTGCAGATCCTCGATCCGCCGCACGCGTGCGGCGGCCTTGTCGTAACCCTCGTACGGCGCTGGCGGATCGTTGCGCGCATTGCGTGAGCACTCGAAATCCCGGCAGATGAGCGTGCCGACGGTGTCACCGCGACGTCCGGCGGGGCCGACGCGCTTGGCGCTGAAGAAAACGACCTCGTTGAGCAGTCGCACGTCTCGGCACCAGTTGCACATGGCGCGCGTTCGTGGTGGCGATGCGGCGGGTTTGAGCGCGATGCCGACGGGGTCGGCGTCCAGTCGCGGAAGTACGACGTACGCGCGTCGGGCGAAGGTCGAGTCGCGCCAACCGAGGTAATCGAGGTCGTCCCAGTCGTACTCGGTGAGATCGTCGAAGCCCTCCGGCAATGACATCTCTTTCACCTCGCGGCGTGAGGCGTTCACGAAGGAGGAGCGGATGAGTTTTTCGGTGAGTGGTTGCATGAGTAAGCCTTCCGATGGTGCGCCCGCGGCGCGCCGGGTGTGAGGGGTCGCCAAAATAGCCGTGCTGGGCAGCGGACTGCGGGCACGGCCGGGGCGGCCTAGCTACTCACCGTCGGCGAGGGCTTCGCCGACGACCTCCTGGCGTTGGGAGTACAACTCGCGGAAACTCACGGATCCCACCGTACGCTTTCGGGCCACTGGATGCGGATCGAATTTCGAGCGGTGGCGTCGCGCCCGCCCTTCGGGGCGAGCCCGTCTCGATCGCGGGGGCTTAGGGTAGGGAGATGACGCTGTGTATCGCGCAGGACTCCGAGGCCGACCGACTGCTGTCCGAGAATCCCTTCGCCTTGCTGACCGGAATGCTTCTGGATCAGCAATATCCCATGGAGCACGCTTTCCGTGGGCCGCGCAAAATAGCGACTCGAATCGGCAGCTTCGATCCGCACACGATTGCCGCCTATGACCCGGCCGAGTTCGAAGAGTTGTGCGCGACACCGCCTGCTATTCATCGTTACGGCCGATCGATGGCGCGCCGCGTCCAACAGCTCGCTCAGGTGATCTGCGACGAGTACGACGGCGACGCCGCGTCAGTCTGGGAGGCGTCGTCCAGTGCCGCAGACCTGCTCAAGCGGTTGCAGGCACTGCCGGGGTACGGCGAACAGAAGGCGCGGATCTTCGCCGCGCTGTTGGGCAAGCAACTCGATCACCGCCCATACGGCTGGCGCAAGGCGATTGGTCCGTACGCCGAGTCCAACTCGCGCCGGTCAGTAGCTGACGTGACCGGTCCCGAGTCATTGCAGCAGGTCCGCGACTTCAAGAAGGCCGCGAAGGCTGCCGCTAAAGCAGCGAAGTAGCCGCGGCGGACGCTCTGCTAGGGTGTCGTCTGCCAGTCGAGGGAATCCGGTGAGAGACCGGAGCTGACGCGCAGCGGTATGGGTGACGGGCCAGGTGTAAGGCCACTGGACGACAGTCTGGGAAGGTGCCTGGTTCGAAGGATTCCGAGCCCGAAAACCTGCTGGCTCCCCGTCGGCACCCGCCAATGGGCTCCATGCGGGTCCCGCGCTACCGGACCCCTGAGCACGAAAAGGTTCGCTATGCGCGCCCGTCACTCCCTGTTGTCATTCCTGGCTGCCACGCTGTCCGTGGCCACGCTCGTCGCATGTGGATCTACGGGCGAGGATGGCCCGTCCGAGGCCGCCGACGCCGGATACCCGGTGAGTATCGATCGATGCGACCGCACGATCACCGTGGAGAATCGCCCCGAGCGGATCGTGTCGCTGAACCAGGCGTCGACGGAAATTCTGTTGTCGCTCGGGGTGGCCGATCGAATGGTGGGAACCGCGAGTTGGACCGACCCCATCCTGGACTCGCTGGCCGACGAGAATGCGAAGGTCGAGCGGTTAGCCGACCAGGCGCCGTCGTACGAAGCGGTGCTCGCGACCGAACCCGACCTGATCACCGCGTCGCTTTACAACACGTTGAGCGAGGGCGGCGTCGCCACAGCCGAACAGTTCGCCGACCTCGGCGTCCCGGCATATCTGTCCGCCGTCGAGTGCGAAAAGTCCGACTTCGGCGGTGGGGACGGTGCCCGCGACGAACCGATCACGATGGAATCGATCTATACCGAGATCACCGACCTCGCGACGCTGGTCGATGAGCAACAGGCCGGTCAAGACCTGATCGACGACCTCGCGGACAGGATGGACGCCGCCGTCTCGGCCGCACCCGACGTCGACGGTGTGACGGTGCTGTACTGGTTCGCGAACTCCGAGTCACCGTACGTCGGTGGTTGTTGCGGTGGGCCGGGAATCGCCACGCATGCCCTCGGCCTGACGAACGTGTTCGAGGGCCAGAATGCCGAGTGGCCGCAGATCGGTTGGGAGGCCATCGCGGACGCCGATCCTGACGTCCTGGTCATCGGGGATCTCACTCGTAAGAGCCAGACAGCCGAGACGGCCGCGGCCAAGATCGAGTATCTCGAATCCAATCCGGTCACGAAGGAAATGACCGCGGTGAAAGAAAAGCAGTACGTGACGGTCGCGGGAGCGGAACTGAACCCATCCATCCGCACGGTCGACCTGGTGGAGCAGATGTCGGCCGGTCTCGTCGAACTTGGCCTTGCGAAGTAGTGATCGGTGGCAGCCGGTGGAGGCACCTGGGTTGGCCCGTCGGTCTAGCGGGGCTCCTTGTCTCGATTGCCGTGGCGACAGCGATCGGGCCGTCCTCATTGGGTCCGTCCGACGCGTTCGCCGTCGTGGTGGAGAAGCTGGGCGGGCCTGATTCGGGGTTGAGCAGGATCCGACAGGGCATCATCTGGGATCTGCGGCTACCGCGGGCCGCACTGGCCGCTGCGTGCGGTGCCGGGCTCGCGCTGTGTGGTGTCATCCTGCAGTCGCTGCTGCGCAACCCGCTGGCCGACCCGTTCGTACTCGGGATTTCCTCGGGAGCCTCGATGGGTGCGGTGAGCGTGGTCGTTCTCGGCGTCGGGGCGGGCGCGGCATCGTTGGCTTCCGGCGCTTTCGTCGGGGCGTTGGTCGCGTTCGCCCTAGTTCTTGCGCTCGGCCTACTCGCCGGTGGCACGACCGACCGAATGATTCTCGCGGGAGTTGCTGCGACCCAACTGTTTTCTGCGTTGACGTCCTTCATCATGTTTACCGCCGCGGACGCCGAACAGACCCGCGGGGTGCTGTTCTGGTTGCTCGGTTCGCTCGGGACTGCGTCCTGGCGAGACGTCGCGATATGCGGGGCCGTCGTACTCGCAGGGATCTGTGTGTGCTGGCTACTCGCCGGATCGATGGACGCATTCACTTTCGGGGAGGACTCGGCGGCATCGCTGGGTGTCTCGGTGCAGCGAACGCGCATCGTGCTGCTGGTGGTCACTGCACTGATGACCGCCGTGATCGTGTCGTCGTCCGGGGCAATCGGCTTCGTGGGATTAGTGCTGCCGCATGCCGCGCGCGCGTTGATCGGCTCGCGCCATCGTTTACTCGTTCCGGTGTCGGCGCTGCTCGGCGCGATCTTCTTGGTGTGGGTCGACGTCGGCGCGCGGACCATCATTGCTCCGCAGGAATTACCGGTCGGAGTGGCGACCGCGATCGTGGGTGTACCCGCGTTCGTCATCGTGATGCTGCAACGCCGGAGGCGAGCGTGATGATTCGAGGCAACAACGTGTCATGGGGCGTGCGCGACAAGGTGATCGTCGATGGTGTCACGCTCGCCGTACGCAGGGGCAGCACCGTGGGGTTGCTCGGGCCGAATGGTTCGGGCAAATCCTCGCTCCTGCGTGTGATCGCGGGACTTAGGCCAGCCTCGTCGGGCGTCATCACCCTCGGTGACGATGACCTTGCCGCGCTGTCGAGGCGACAGATTGCTCGGCGCATGGCCGTCGTGGACCAGGAGGTGACGACCGACACGCAGCCGACGGTGCGAGATGTGATCAGCCTCGGTCGGCTACCGCACCGCGCACCGTGGTCGCCGTCCTCGAGCGAGGACAGGGCCATCGTGGACGGTGCGGCAGCGTCGACGCGTACGTCCGAATTACTTGACCGCCCGTATTCGACGTTGTCCGGCGGCGAGCGGCAACGCGTGCAAATCGCTCGCGCACTGGCGCAGCAACCGTCCGAGCTGCTGCTTGACGAGCCGACCAATCACCTCGATATCCGTCATCAACTTGAACTGCTCGAACTGGTGCGAGCGGCCGACACGACGACGCTAGTTGCGCTGCATGACTTGAATCTGGCCGCGGCCTACTGCGACGAGGTGGTGGTGATGTGCGGCGGTCGCGTCCGTGCTGCTGGTCGGCCGAGGGATGTGCTGACGGCTGATCTCATCGCCGATGTCTACGAGGTTGACGCTGCCGTGTCGGTGGTCGACGGCGTCGCGCACATCCGCTTTCTCGGGGTGCTTTCGTAACGTCGCCGTTCTCGATCGTGTGAGGCGCGAGTCTGGTCGGCGTACGTCACATTCGAGGTGGGTACCGCGACGCGGCGACTAGTTGTACCGTCAATCGAGTCATGCAAGTTTCAACTAAAGGACTTTGTCTTTCATGTCAGATACCCGTGTCGTCGCCCTCGTGGGAAGCCTGCGCGCTGAATCGGTCAATCGCCGCATCGCCGAGCACCTGAAGGCCAACGCGCCCGAGGGCGTCACCGTTGAGATCGCGAACGGTCTCGGTGACATCCCGTTCTACAACGAGGAGATCGACGTCGAGCCTGCCCCGGCGGCAGCGCAGGCCCTGCGCGAGCAGGTCGCGGCGGCGGATGCCGTTCTCGTGCTCACGCCCGAGTACAACGGCACCATGCCGGCCGTGCTGAACAACACCATCGACTGGCTGTCGCGTCCGTATGGTGCGGGCTCGCTCTTCGGTAAGCCGTTTGCCGTCGTCGGTTCGGCGGCGAGCTCGTTCGGTGGCAAGTGGTCGCACGATGACACTCGCCGTTCGGCGGGGATCGCTGGCGCTGTCGTTCTGGACAACGTCGACGTATCGCACAGCCATTCCGAAATCGACCCCCTCGAGGACGTAGAGATCGCAGGCCGCTTCCTCGCCGCGCTCACCGCCCTCGCGGAGCACCAGCCCGAAGCGGTGGCGTAACCCGCCTCCGACCATCTGGCGTAACTACTTCCGATCCCGCGGAGCGGTCAGCAACTCGTGTGCTGGCCGCTCCGCGGAGTCATCTGTGCGGGCGTTACCGCGGAGTCATCTGTGCGGTACCGCGGGTTTATCTGAGCTGACGGTCTCGCCCCGTTATCGCATCGGGCGCCACAGCAGTAGGCCCGAATCGATGATGGGCTGCACGTACGGCCGCAGCGTCTGAAAAATGTCCTCGGCGTCCGCTACGCCATCCCACACCGACGCGGCCGCGTCATCGGTCTGCGCCTCGATCAACTCATACAACTCGACGCCGGCATCGGTCAACAGATAGTCGTCGGCCTGCAGCAGCCCGCGGGTGCGCAAAGCGTCGGCCGCCGCCTCCCAAGCATCGTCGTCCCACGATCGCGACTTCTGCACCGACGCGAGGCCGCGGGCGCGCTCCTGTGGCGCCGTCAACGGATCCGAACCGTGGAAGATGAGCACCTCGGTGGGTGCCAAGTTGTGCGCGACCAGGATGTCGATGTGTGCGTCGCCGCGCCATTCGCGCATGGTCGCAGTGTGCTGCCACAGCGCAACATGCGGCTGCAAGTCTCGTTGCAGTACGGCGTTCGCGCCGCCGAGCGGCCGACCGGCGGAAATCGCTCCCGCGTAGATCTCGCCGAGACGGTTCGCCATACGGGCGATCGTGTCATCGTGGATCCGGTCGCCAAGGATGTCACGCAATTGGCGATCCACGATCGTCTCTCGCGCGGTCAGCAACTCGTCGATCGACAGTGCCTCGGTCGCTTGCGTCCAGCCCTTTTCAATGACCGCAGGATTCCAGTTATAGAAGGCGCTCGTGACCACTGCCGGGGCACAATTACCCATCGGCGCGGCGCGGAAACCGACGTACGACGCGTAGAAACGCATCGAATGCACCTGCGCAACCTCCGTAGCGCGATCGCCCCAGTACGTGATCAGGTGCATCGGTTCGAGTAGCAGGTAGGCAGCGCGCGAGATTGCCCGAGTGTGCTCGTCGTAGCGAAAGGCCATCTGGATTCCTCTATGTAGGCGGTATCTGGGCCAAGCCAACCATGAGGTCACCGCCGGTCGTCAAGAGTGATGGACTCGCGGCGGCGGGCGCTGCGCTCGCTGGAGCCGCTCGTGGCACCCGCCGGATCGCTACCTCGCCATCGGGTCCATCGAGATGATCTGCCACCCGTGCCCGTCCAGATCGAAGAAGGAGCGGTCGTACACGGCTCCGCTCTCGTCGGTGTCTCCGGCGCTAGCTCCCGCCGCGAGCGCCCTCCCGACGAGTGCATCGACGGCGTCGCGACTATCAACGCTCAGGCAGATCACGCAGCCGCTGGTGCTCTGCGCATCGATGACGTTCTTGCCCAGCAGCAGCGTCTGGTAAAAGTCTCGCTGGATCAACATGGTCGATATCGAGGCGCCCAGCCGCACCAAAAGCGCCCTATCGTTGCTCATTCGCTCGTCAAAGGAGTAGCCGATAGCGGCGAAGAAATCGCGGGATCGCGCGACGTTGACGACGGGCAAGTTGACGATGATCTGAGTGTGCATGGGAAGCCTCCCCGGCCCGCGGCGCCACCTATTGGAGCCGTCTTCATGGTTGACGGCGCCAGCGCGTCGAACTCATCGGTGCGCCGAGGTATTTCATGCGCAACGCGGTCGGCGAGGACCGCGGGAAGGCTCGCCAAGTTAGTACAGGTAGTCCTCGCCGCTGGCGCGTACCGTGACATCACTCAGCGAGATCCCCCAAGGCTGATCGATCACGTGGACGACAGCGTCCGCCAGTTCCTCCGGTTTGATCAGCCAGTAGCCAATGGAATCGACGTCCGTCAATTCCGCCGGTAGCGATCCGTCCATCAACTGACCGACATGCTCGGCGTACTGTGCTCCGCGCTGACCCACCAGCCCGAAGATGGCTTGGTCGTTCACTACCCAACTCGCCAAGTTGGTGCCGGTGATGCCGGTTGGCTTAATCGTGGTGACTTTGATCTTGCCCTTCGACTCGATCCGCAGCGAATCCGACAGCACAGTCACGGCCGCCTTTGTCGCGCTGTACACGCCCGACCCGGCGATGCCCGCATTGCCGTAGATCGACGAGATGTTCACAACCTGACCACGGCCCTGTTCGATCATCTGGTCATACACTGCGGCGATCCCGTTCACGACGCCCTTGAAATTGATATCGATGCAGGCGTGCCAGCGATCGAGCGCTTGCTCGTGATCAGCGAAGTACGCCAGTGGCATCACGCCAGCGTTGTTGACCAGTACGTCGATCGCGCCGTACGCCTCGATGGCCTGCCGCGCGGCATCGCGCATCGCCGCCGCGTTAGTGACGTCGGCGACGATATCGAGCGCCTCCTGGCCGCGCGAACGGATGCCCGTGAAGACCTCGGCGAGGCCGTCAGCGTTGACATCGGTACCCACGACGCGTGCGCCGCCGCTGGCGCACTTCTCGGCGATCAACCGGCCAAATCCGCTGCCCGCGCCGGTGATCATGATGACCTTGCCCTGCAAATGTGTGCTCACGCCGCTCCTAAACGATGTTGATCTTGTCGTGCCCGGCGCTCACTCGTTCACGCGAACCAGTAATGCCGACCGCCGGACACCAGGGGTCTCGTTGATTCGCGGGGCAGTGCGTAACGCAAATTGACCGAGAGCGTTACGCACTGTCCCGCAGAACCGGCCAATGTCAGGTGATGTGGCGTGACGCGGCACGCCCGGCCACCCGCCCGCTGAAGATGCAACCGCCGAGGAAGCTGCCCTCCAACGCGCGGTTGCCGTGTACGCCGCCCCCGCCGAAACCGGCGACCTCGCCCGCGGCGTACAACCCGTCGAACGCGGAGCCGTCCTCGCGCATCACCTGCGAATCGAGGTTGGTCTCCAGCCCGCCGAGGGTCTTGCGGGTCAGGATGTGCAGTCGTACGGCGATCAGTGGCCCGGCCTTCGGGTCCAGCAGCTTGTGCGGTGATGCGACGCGGGCGAGTTTGTCACCGCGGTAGGCGCGGGCGGAGCGCAATGCGGCGATCTGCAGGTCCTTGGTAAACGCGTTGTCGACCTCCCGGTCGCGCGCGAGCACCTCCTGACGGACTCGGCCGGCATCCAGCAATTCTCCGCCGGGTAGCTTGCGCATTTTCGCCAGCAGATCGTCGAGATCGTCAGCGACGACGAAATCCTCACCGTGCTGCTTGAAGGCCTCGACCGGCCCCGGGGCGCCCGGGCGTACCCGACTGAGGGTGAGTTTGATGTCCTTACCGGTGAGATCGGGGTTCTTCTCCGAACCCGACAGCGCGAACTCCTTCTCGATGATCTTCTGCGACAGGATGAACCAGGAGTGATCGTGGCCGGTACCGCGCAGGTGCTTCAGGGTGCCGAGGGTGTCGAATCCGGGAAACAGTGGTACCGGGAGTCGGTTGCCTAATGCGTCGAACCACATCGATGACGGGCCCGGGAGAATCCGGATGCCGTGGTTGTCCCACTTCGGCTCCCAGTCCTTGATGCCTTCGACGTAATGCCACATCCGGTCGGCATTGATCAGGTGTGCGCCCTGCGCGGTGGCTCGTTCGCGCAGCAAGCCATCAACGTGTGCGGGAACGCCGGCAACCATGTTCGAGGGTGGCGAGCCAAGCGACGACGGCCAGTACGAACGGACCAGTTCCGGGTTACCGCCAATGCCACCGCTCGTCAGGATTACCGCCTGCGCGCGCGCCTCGAAATCACCGGCCGCGGTGCGATTCGATGCCACGCCCCGCGCCGCCGAGTCGTCCGCCAGCACCGTTCCGCGTACGCCGACCGCGGTAGCGTCCTCGATAATCAACTCGTCTACTTGATAGCGGTACCGAATCTCGGCACGACCACTATCGACGGCGGCCAATACACGCCGAATGAACGGTTCGACGACGCCCGGACCGGTGCCCCAGGTGATGTGGAAGCGCGGCACCGAGTTGCCGTGCCCGATAGCGCCGTACCCGCCACGTTCGGCCCAGCCGACGATGGGGAACCACCGTAGCCCCTGCTCATGCAGCCAAGAGCGCTTCTCGCCGGCCGCGAAGTCGACGTACGCCTCGGCCCATTGCCTCGGCCAGAAGTCCTCCTCACGGTCGAAAGCGGCAGTGCCGAGCCAGTCCTGAAGGGCGAGTTCGTGCGAATCCTTGATCCCCATGCGGCGTTGTTCGGGGGAATTGACCAGGAACAGCCCACCGAATGACCAGTGCGCCTGTGCGCCGAGGTTCTGCGCGTTTTCCTGCTCGAGAATGATGACCCGGCGGCCCGCGTCGACCAGTTCAGCGGCCGCGACAAGCCCGGCTAGTCCGGCACCTACGACGATCACGTCCGTATCCATCGGTCAATCGTGTCACGGAAGGCTAGGGTCAGTCATGCTCAACCTCAGCGGGCGCGGCTACCGCCGCCAGTTGTTCGACGACCAAGCCGTGGTTCTGTTGCGCGACCGCATGCTTGGACCGCCTACGCAGGGAATTGGTATTCGAGCGATAGTGAGGTGCGCCAACCCTGTCACGAATGTCTAGAGTCAATCATGCTCAACTTTCAGCGGACCGGCTCAGGACCCGCCCTCGTTCTCATCCATGGACTGCTCGGATCGCACGACATCTTCCGTCGCGTCGTTCCCGTGCTCGCTGCGGAATACGATGTCATCGCGATCGACTTACCCGGCCACGGTGGTAGCCCGGTGCCGCCAGAGCCCTACACGATGCGTACTGCCGCGGCTGAGGTCGTCGGCACCCTGGAGCAGTTGGGCGTGCACAAGCCGATCATGATCGGTCACTCCTGGGGTGGATACGTGCTCGCCGAGATCATCGCGAGTTTCCCGGACACATTATCGGCGGCCGCGATTATCTTCTCCCAGCCGTACGCAGATCCGCCCGAGAAACAGGCCCAGCGCGCGGCGGCGATAGAGCGATTCGAGAACGAGCCCTGGGAGGACGTCGTCCGCGACATCTTCCCCGTCTACGTCGCCGATTATGACCCGCCGGAGATCTTCGAAGAAGCAGTCGAGATCACCAAGCAGGCGAGTGTCGAGGGCGCCCGATTCGCGCTCACGACCATCAGGGACCGCGTTGATCGCGCCCCGGCGATCGCTGATACTCCGCAGATTCCGGTGTTGTTCCTCAGCGGCACGGATGACGGCGCGATGCCGCCAGTCACGCTGCGGGCGCCGCATGTGCGGCATGCCGAAATCCTCTCCGGTCACATGGGACCGATGAGCGCACCGGACGAGGTGGTCGCCGAACTGAAGGTGTGGATCGCTTCGCTCGCCGACTAGCTGTGATGTCCAGGGACGTTGTTGCGTGAATCGCGGGTGATCTGTTGACGGGTGAAGGCCTCCCGTTGCGAGAGTGGAGCTGTCTAGGAACCGCTCACGCATAACAGGAGGCC
>NZ_SMSG01000013.1 GCF_004382795.1 Cumulibacter soli
CTGGCTTCGCAGAATGCGGCGGCGCAGCAGTCGGTGCCGCGACAACCGGACGTTCAGGCGCGAGTGTCACAGTGTTCCTCCGGGTCGGTGGTATCCCTGACGACCGTTGTCCACTCGTGCTCGATCACGGATCAAGCGCGCGTGAGGCGCAGTCGTTCTGAGCCAGAATAATGCCTGGACGTTCCGAAAGGTAAGCGGGGGCGCTCCCCCGTGAGTCCGCGGCGTCGAGAACGCCAATCCGCATCGCCGGGATTGTCCATCCGCGCCGCTGGGAGCAGCTCAAAACATGTCGTAGCGTCACGACACAATGAGGTCTATCTGCCTAAGGAGGACGCATGGCGCTGCTGTCAGGCGACGGTTCTTTCGTGTTGAGCCCGAGCGACTTGACGGCCTCAGCCAGTTGCGAGTTCGGCTGGCTGCGCGAGATCGACGGCAAGCTCGGTCGGGCGTCGAAACTTGACGTCGTCGACCCGCTGATGTCGCGAATCGCTCGTCTGGGCGATCAGCACGAGGCCCGTGTCCTCGAGCGGATGCGCGGCGACCGCGCGGTGGTCAGTATCGATCGGCCGGCGCCGTACTCCCCAGAAGGGCTGCAGCGCGCGGCCGATGCGACGCACCGCGCCCTGCGCGACGGAGCAGAGGTGGTCGCCCAAGCGGTGTTGTACGACGGCACCTTCGGCGGTATGGCCGACTTTCTCGTGCGTAATGACGCCGGCCGCTACGAGGTGTGGGATGCGAAGCTCGCCCGCCGCGAGCGCGTCTCGGCGCTGTTACAGATCGCGGCGTACGCCGACCAACTCGATCGTATGGGCGTGCCGCGTAGCTCCGAGGGCTACCTGGTGTTGGGTGACCACACCCGCCACGGCCGCGACCTCGACGACATCATCCCGGTATATCGACGGCGACGCAGCCACCTCACCGACATGCTCCGCGCACACCTCACCCAACCGCTCGCGGTGGAGTGGGGTGATGCCCGTTACGCCATCTGCGGCGCCTGCGCATACTGCGAGGCCGAGATCGCCGCGAGCGACGATCTGCTGCTGGTAGCGGGACTGACCCGGCTGCAGCGTGAGCGGTTACGCGCCGCGAACATCGGCACGATGAGTGAACTTGCCGCTTCTACCCAGCCCGTCGGTGACCTCACGGAGCGGACCTGGCGGACCTTGCGTGATCAGGCATCGATGCAAGCAAACCCCGGCGACACCGTCACGTACGAGTTCTTCGAGCCAGCAATGCTTGACCTACTGCCAGCACCGGACGACGGCGACATCTTCTTCGACTTCGAAGGTGATCCGCTGTGGACTGACTCCGATGGAATCGCAGCAGGCCTGGAGTACCTGTTCGGCCTCATCACGCACGACCAGCCAACTGGCGAGTTCACCGCGTTTTGGGCACACGACCGGGCGCAGGAGCGCCAGGCGTTGATCGACTTCTTCGACTATGTGGCGAAGCGTCGCGAGCGGCATCCTGGGCTGCATATCTATCACTACGCGCCGTACGAGCCGACTGCTCTCAAGCGACTGACCACCCGGCATTCCTACGGCGAGGACCAACTCGACGATCTACTGCGCGACGGGGTATTCGTCGATCTGTACTCCGTCGTACGTCGCTCGCTGCGGGTATCGCAACCCTCCTACAGCATCAAGAAGCTCGAGCCGCTGTACATGGGCGATCGCCTGCGAGCCGAGGACGGCGTCACCAATGCGGCCGACTCGGTCGTGCAGTATCACGAGTTCACCGACGCGCGAACTCGCGGCGACGATGCCGAAGCGGCGCGGCTGCTGGAGGAGATTGCCGACTACAACGAGTACGACTGCCTATCCACCTGGAACCTGCGCGATTGGCTTTACGCTCACCGCGCGCGCACCGAAGTAGCCCCGCACGTCGTCGAGGCGGACGGCCGCGAGCCAGGAAAGCTAGCCGAGTTGCAGGCTGTCGCCGACGGGTTGCTGGCGCTCATTCCACCGGATCGCGCGGATCGGAACCCCGAGCAGCAGGGCATGGCGCTGCTGGCTGCAGCGCTCGGGTACTTCCGCCGCGAGGACAAACCGATGTGGTGGGCGTACTTCGATCGCGGCATCTCCCCCGTCGATGAATGGGCAGATCAACGCAACACGCTGGTCGTGGCCAAAGCTGAAGTCCTCGAGGAGTGGGCAACGCCAACCCCGCGGGCCAGAACGCTCGCCCGGACGTTGCGCCTGAGCGGGACGATCGACGCGGGCACGACCTTGTGCGTGGGCAGCAAGGTGCGCAGCGTGTACGAAGACCTCCCACCGCACGCGTCGTTGGATCCGGGCGCTCATCGGTGGATCGCAGATAAGGACGCAACCGTCACTGCGATTGAGATCGACCTCGATGGCTCCGCGACGGTCTGCATCGAGGAGAAGACCAAACAGGGACAGGACGCGTTCGATGAACTGCCGATGGCGATCTTCGAGTACACGTTCATCTCAACCGACACGCTGGAAGCATCGATCCAGTCGCTGGCCGGCGAGACGGCAAGCATAGGCCGCCTTCCAGAAGGCGCGGCGTACGACATCCTCGCGCGACGTGCACCGCGTTTATACGAGGCTGGGTTCGATGCACGACTGGCTGGCGAATCGGTGTCGGTCGAGGCGCTCACGGCCGCCGTGCGCAGCCTGGACCGTTCGTATCTCGCGGTGCAAGGCCCACCTGGCGCCGGGA
The DNA here is from genome assembly GCF_004382795.1 of Cumulibacter soli. Lineage (NCBI taxonomy): Bacteria > Bacillati > Actinomycetota > Actinomycetes > Geodermatophilales > Geodermatophilaceae > Cumulibacter > Cumulibacter soli. The sequence continues at coordinate 2,686 of NZ_SMSG01000013.1, forward strand.
AGACCTATCTTGGCTCGCGAGTCGTTGCTGATCTCGCTCGTGCCGGCTGGAAGATCGGCGTGGTCGCCCAGGGCCACGCCACGGTGGAACAGTTTCTCAACAAGGTCGTCGCAGAAGGCCTACCCGCGGATTTGGTAGCGAAGAAGCCCAAAGACTCAGGAGCGATGAACTCGTGGACCGCCCTGAAGGACACCAAGGACATCCCTGATTTCTTAGCGGGAGACGGCGGCGTCGTAGTAGGCGGCACGGCGTGGACCTTCGCGGGCCTGGCCGACGGGTGCCTGGATTTATTGGTGATCGACGAGGCGGGCCAGTTCTCGCTCGCGCACACCCTCGCGGCTGCGCGCCCCGCGCAGCGCCTACTGCTACTCGGCGATCCGCAGCAGTTGCCGCAAGTCAGCCAAGGCAGTCACCCAGAACCGGTGGACTCCTCAGCGTTGGGCTGGCTCGCTGAAGGTCACGACACGCTGCCCGCCGAGCGGGGTTACTTCCTGGCCCGAACGTGGCGAATGCATGCCGACCTCACCGCGCCGGTATCGACGCTGGCGTACGACGGCAGGCTCACCTCGAATACGCACGTGACCGGCGGTCGCGACCTCGCCGGAGTCACCGCCGGGTTGCATTCAGTGCCCGTGCAGCACGCCGATAACAGCGTGTTGTCCGTTGAGGAGGCCGACGCGGTGGTCGCTCTCATCGACGAGCTGGTCGGCTCCTCGTGGACGCCGAAGGCGGGCGATCCCGCACGAGCCCTCAGCGCGAGTGACGTGATCGTCGTCGCACCGTTCAACGCGCAGGTAGCGGCAATCCGGCGCGCCCTGGACGCCGCTGGACATGGCGCCACCGAGGTCGGCACCGTGGATCGATTCCAAGGCCGCGAGGCCGCCGTTTCGATCGTCTCGCTCGCCGCATCCAGCGCCGCGGACATCCCCCGCGGGTTGGAGTTCCTGCTTGACCGCCGCCGGCTGAACGTCGCTATTTCCCGGGCGCAGTGGGCCTCGTACGTGGTCCACTCACCCGCGCTCGGCGACACTCTGCCGACGAACGTCGACGCTCTGGTGCAACTCGGTTCGTTCCTGCGCCTGCTCGCGGCTTACTGACCCGACGCGAGGGGATCACCGACACGCTGGGGCCCGCCGAGCAGCCGAACCGACGGAACGTCGAGCGGCTGCCGCGGGGGGGCGATGCGATCAGGTGACGGAGATGCCCACCAGCTTGGTGTCGAGGTACTCCATGATCCCTTCCTGGGCGCCTTCGCGCCCCAGCCCGGACTCCTTCACGCCGCCGAACGGCGCCGCGGCAGACGTCGGGTTGATGTCGTTGATCCCGACCATCCCGAAGCGCAGGCCTTCTGCGACGCGTAGGGCGCGGCCGATGTCGCGGGTGTAGATGTACGAGGCAAGTCCGTAATCGGTGTCGTTCGCCATCTCAATGACCTCCGCTTCGTCATCGAACACGATGACCGGCGCTATCGGCCCGAACGTCTCCTCGCGGTAGATGTCCATCTCGCGGGTAACGCCGGTGAGCACGGTCGGCTGGAAGAAGAACCCGCCGGCGTACTCCTCCCCCTCGACGCTCTGCCCACCAGCGGCTACCGTCGCGCCCTTCGCGACTGCGTCCGCGACCTGACGCTGCATCCGGTCGTGTGCGGCCTTGTCGATCAGCGGCCCAACATTGACACCGTCGCTCAGCCCCCGACCAACTTTCATCTTGTTCATCCGCGCGGTGAGGTGCTCCAGGAACGAATCCTTGATCGAGGAGTGCACATAGATCCGGTTCGGCGAGATGCAAGCCTGGCCGGTGTTGAGCACCTTGACCATCGCGGCTCCCGTAGCGGCGTGCTTGGGATCGGCATCACCGAAGACAATGAAGGGTGCGTGACCGCCCAGTTCCAGTGACACACGCTTCATCTGGTCCGCGGCGCCGCGGGCGAAGTACTTGCCGACCGCGGTCGAGCCGGTAAAGGTCAACTTGCGAACCGCCTTGTTCGCCAAGAACTCGACACCGACGGGCTCTGGGTCCAGACATGGCACGAGGTTGACCACGCCTGCCGGCACGCCGGCCTCCTCGAGCACCTTGACCGTTTCGATCGCGCATACCGGGGTCTGTTCGGCCGGCTTGAGGACGACGGTGCAACCGGCTGCGAGCGCCGGTCCAATCTTGCGGGTCAGCATGGAAATCGGGTAGTTCCATGGGGTGACCGCACCGACAACACCCACCGGGCCGTGCATCACGATGAACCGCTGGTCGGCGCGCGCGGACGGGATCGTCTGACCGTAGGTGCGCTTGGCTTCCTCGGCGAACCAGATCAGGAAATCCGCGGCGTACTTGACCTCGATCGACGCCGCACGCAGCGGCTTGCCCTGTTCGAGGGACATCAACTCGGCGAGTTCGGCCTGCCGGTCCATCATCAGTCCGTGCGCCCGATACAGGATTTCGGACCGCTCGTACGCCGTGAGCGCGGACCAGGTCGGCAGCGCTGCGGACGCCGCATCGATCGCGGCCTTGACATCGGCGGTTCCCGCGTCCGAAACGGTGGCGATCACCCGCCCGGTCGCCGGGTCAGTCACCTCGAAGGTGCTGCCGGAGGCAGCGTCACGCCACTGCCCGTCGATGTAGATGCCCTGGACGGTCCCGTAATCGCCCTCTGCCATGGTCCTCCCTAGATCGTGCGTTGAACTCGTTCCTCGGCGATCCTTCCGCACAGATGGATCGCCCTCGACCAAGATAGCCGCGCTACCGCGGGTTAAGGTCGCGACATGGTGCGCAGAATCGTAGTGTCGACCTTGGCCCTCCTGCTACTGATCAGCGTGTTGCTCGCAACGATGCTGCACCCGGCATGGTGGATTGTCGTGGCCGTCGTGACAGCGCTGAGCGCAGTGGCGCTATTCGACGTATTGCAGTCCGAGCATTCGCTGCTGCGCAACTATCCGTTGCTGGCGCATGCACGGTACGCGATGGAGGGCATTCGTCCCGAGATGCAGCAGTACTTCATCGAGCGCAACTACGACGGCAAGCCGTTTGATCGCGATACCCGCACTGTGATCTACGAGCGCGCCAAAGGCATCCACCCGGCTAAGGCGTTTGGCACCGAACGCGACGTCAACGCGATCGGCTACGAGTACTTCGTCCACTCCTCGGCACCGGTGCACGCATCGGCGGTGCCACAGCGAATCACGGTCGGGGCCGAGCAATGCGAGCGGCCGTACGACTTGTCCGTGCTGAACATCTCGGCGATGTCCTACGGCGCACTGTCCCCCAATGCCGTGCTGGCGATGAACCGTGGGGCCCAACTTGGCGGGTTCGCGCAGGACACCGGCGAGGGCGGGATCTCGCGGTATCACCTCGAAGGTGGCGGCGATTTGATCTGGGAGATCGGCTCAGGCTACTTCGGCGCCCGGGACGAAAGCGGCCGATTCGATCCAGTGCGATTCCGTGAACGCTCGTCCGCGCCTGCCGTGAAGATGGTGTCGCTGAAAATCAGTCAGGGCGCCAAACCTGGGCTTGGCGGCGTACTACCCGGCGCCAAGGTCACCCAGTGGATCGCCGACGCACGAGGGGTCCCGGTCGGCACCGACTGCATCAGTCCGGCAGGACATTCTGCGTTCTCGACGCCACGCGAACTCGTCCGCTTCATCGGGATGCTGCGTGATCTGTCCGGCGGTAAGCCTGCCGGTTTCAAGTTATGTGTGGGATCGCGAGCCGAGTTCCTGGCGATCTGCAAGGCGATCCGCGCCGAAGGTATCTACCCCGACTTCATCATCATCGACGGTTCCGAGGGCGGCACGGGCGCCGCTCCGCTGGAGTACTCGGACCATGTCGGTACGCCGTTGACCGAGGGGTTACTGATCGCGCACAACGCGCTTGTCGGCACCGGGCTACGGCATCAGATCCGCCTCGGCGCAGCAGGAAAGGTCGCGCTCGGATCGGACATCTGCAAACGCCTCATTCAGGGCGCCGACTTCACCATGGCTGCGAGGGCGATGATGATGGCAACGGGCTGCATTCAGGCGCAGGCTTGCCACACGAACCGTTGCCCGGTGGGAGTGGCCACCCAGGATCCAGCTCGCTACCGGGCCGTGCACGTGGACGACAAGGCCGAGCGAGTCGCGCGCTATCACGCGGGCACCGTCGCCGAGGCGATGCAGATGTTCGCCTCTATGGGAGTGCATGACCACCACGACTTGCACCCTGATCTATTACGTCGTCGGGTTTCGCAGACAACGACGGTGGCCTACTCGCAACTGTTCGATTGGCTCGAAGATGGCGAACTACTGACCGCTCCCCCAGCCGAGTGGGCTGAGGATTGGCAGCGGGCAAATCCCGATACGTTCGCTATCGCGCGCTCCGCGCTGCGGTAATAGGGCAACTTTCTCGTCGAAACGGTGGACACGGATCACGGCGTGCGTTAATGTACAACCAAATGGTTGTACATCAGCAGTACCTCGAGATCAGCGACGACGAGATCGATCGGATATTCCGAGCCCTCGCCGACGCAACGCGACGCGACATCGTCCGCCGCACCCTTGCCGGTGAGGTGACGGTTTCGCACCTGGCGGCCGACTACGACATGTCGTTCGCCGCCGTCCAGAAACACATCGCCGTTCTGGAAGGAGCGGGACTTGTCAGCAAGCGCCCGCAGGGTCGCGAACGACTTGTTCGCGGCAACCCCGAAACCATCCGCCGCGCCCAACACCTACTCGATCGCTACGAACAAATCTGGCGCGCGCGAATCTCCCGTCTCGACGACCTTCTCGCCGAGGACCCCTAGAAAGGCACCGTCATGCCCGTTACCGCCGTACACAAAGACACCACCGCCCTCACGATGACCATCGTCGCGGATTTCCCAGTGAGCCAACGCCGCCTCTGGGACGCGTACGCCGACCCACGTCAGATCGAAAAGTTCTGGGGCCCGGTGACGTACCCAGCGAAGTTCTTACGTCACGACATGCAGGTAGGCGGGCGTTCGCACTACGTAATGACCGGACCCGAAGGCGACACCTCCCCGGGATACTGGGAGTTCCTCAACGTGGACGAACCCCGCAGGATCGAGGTCCGCGACGGATTTGCCGCCGACGACGGGACTCCGAAGACGGATACGCCCGATATGCGGATGGTCTTTGACTTCGAGGGCACCGACAAGGGGTCACGGGTCACGATGACCACCCACTTCAATTCACTCGAAGAACTCGAGCAGCTCATCGGGATGGGCATGGAGGAAGGCACGTTGTCGGCGATGAGCCAGATCGACACCGTCGTGACGGACCTTCAGGCCTTCGCCGCCGACCGTCTCACCGAAGCGCAGATCCTGAACGACACTCAGATCCGCGTCAGCCGGGTCATCCGCGGGACCGTGCAGCAGGTCTGGGACGCGCACCACGATCCCGAGATCATGAAGCGCTGGTTGCTCGGCCCGGATGGCTGGGTCATGCCGGTCGCCGAGGTTGCCGCCAAGGTGGGCGATATCTATCGACAGGAATGGGAGCGCGAGGACGGCACCGATCGGTTCGGTTTCACCGGCGAATTACTGGAATCGCAGCCGCCGTACCGCGAAGTCACCACCGAGCAGATGATCGATACGGACTATCCGCCGGCTCAGAACGAGATGACGCTCACCCCCGTCGACGGCGGCACTTTGCTGGCGATCGTTATTACCTACCCCAGCGCCGACGTCCGCGATGCCGTGCTGGCAACCGGAATGACCGACGGCATGGAAACGTCGTACGCCCGCCTGGAACGCATGGTCCTCACGGCGGTGCAGTAACACCCTTCTTGGCCACCGCACACCCGCACAAATACGAGTTACCTTTCGGTACTTGCCTACAGGGTGTGCGGTGCGCCACAGTTGGATCATGCCTGGAAGATCAGAAGACTCCACGAGCTCCGCCACCGGTAACGACGCCGGTGCGACAACGAGCAATCCTGCGGACACGGTTGGCGGTACCCCGCCGACGGAACTTAAACGGGCGATCGGCCCGAAACTACTTTTACTGTTCATCGTCGGCGACATTCTCGGAACGGGCGTCTACGCCCTCACCGGCCAAGTCGCCGCACAGGTCGGCGGGGCCGCGTGGGCTCCCTTCCTGATCGCGTTCGCGGTCGCGACTCTCACCGCGTTCTCATATCTCGAACTGGTGACCCGATTCCCACAGGCCGCGGGGGCCGCTCTTTATACACACAAGGCATTCGGACTGCAGGTGCTCACCTTCCTGGTGGCGTTTGCGGTGATGTGCTCCGGAATCACCTCGGCGTCGACCGCGTCGTACGCATTCGCCGACTTCTTCTCCTCTGCGTTCAGTCTGGACGTCGCGGGCGGCAGTTCCATCTTGATGATCATTTCCCTCGCATTCATGATCATCGTGGCGGGGATCAACCTGCGCGGTATTAGCGAAAGCGTGAAGACCAACGTCGTACTGACGATCGTCGAACTGTCGGGTCTGATGCTGGTGATCTTCGTCGGGCTATACGCGATGACGCAGGGCACCGCCGACTTCAGCCGAGTCACCATCTTCGAGTCGGCGGAGGACAAGAGTACGTTCCTGGCCGTCACTGGAGCCACAGCGCTGGCCTTCTTCGCCATGGTTGGGTTCGAAGACTCGGTCAATATGGTCGAGGAGACGAAGAATCCGAAGCGCGACTTCCCGAAGATGATGCTGTCGGGTCTGGGGATCACCGGCGTCATCTACATGCTCGTGTCGATCACCGCCGTCGCTCTGGTTCCGGTGGGCGACCTGGCCGATCCCGATAAGGACTCAGCGCTGATTCAGGTCGTCGCGGTTGGCGCGCCCGATCTGCCCATCGACGACATCTTCCCGTTCATCGGAATGTTCGCGGTCGCAAACACTGCGCTGATCAACATGTTGATGGCCAGCCGGCTCGTGTACGGCATGGGCAAGGCAGGAATCGTGCCGCGCACCCTGGGCCGGGTGCATCAAACACGGCGTACCCCGTGGGTCGGGATCCTGTTCACTACAGCGATCTCGCTCGGACTGATCGTGTACGTCGTGCTGGCCAACTCGACCACCCAAGGCGCCGCCAACATCACGCTGCTCGGCGGTACCACCTCCCTGCTCCTGCTCGTTGTATTCACGATCGTGAACATCGCGCTCCTGGTGGTGAGGCGAAAATTTGGTACCGCGGGCAATCACTTCCGCGCACCCACGTGGATCCCGATAGTCGGCGCCATCACCTGCGCGTTCCTCGCGGGCCCGTGGGCGCGCAATGATGACCAGCAACAGCAGTACGTCGTCGCCGGCATCCTGATGCTGGTCGGTTTCGTGATGTGGATATTGACCTACTTCCTCACTCGCAACAGCGGCGAGAAAGTCGACATCGACAAGCTCATCACCGACGAGGAGAAGCGCGAGTAGGCACCTACGACCACACCTCGAGACCGCGATCGCGGTTCGGCTTTACGTCCGTGGACACCTGTGCCCTGTTGAGGGTGGCAACCGACAATCGAACGGTGTGGAACACCTCGGCCTGATCGAGCGGCGGCGCGTCGGATCGCGTGCCGCCGTTCGACCGGACGAGATCTAGCTATTTGGTACGACACACAAACTTTGCACCTTATGCAACAAATGCGATACTCGGGTCAGTAACTCGCGAGTTCCGACCGTCGCCTCCGACGTGCACCGGGATACTCACACGATGGCTTTCGGAAAGTGACAATGAGTCGGCCCGCCGTACCCTCCACCCCGTCTGCAGCGCCGATGACGCCCCAGATCTCGCTCCTGCTGTCCGCCGTCTTCCTCGTCTTCCTGGCGCACACCGCGATCTCCCCGATCATCGCGCCCCTTTCCCGCGAAGTTGGCCTCGCGGAGTGGCAGATCGGCGTCACGATCAGCGCATCGGCATCGATGGTGGTGCTGACCAGTCAGTTCTGGGGTCGTCGCTCACAGTCGTGGGGTCGCAAACCAGTGCTCACCGCGGCCTTCGCGGTGGCCACCAGCACGATGGCTGTATTCGCCCTGTTGGCCTACCTCGGCATGGCGGGTGTGGTGACGGGCTGGGTCTTGTTCCTGCTGTTCGTCGTACTGCGCGGGTTCGGCTTCGGCACCGCGCTGGCAGCCGTACCGCCGACCGCGCAGGCCTACATCGCCGATGTCACCAGCGATGCGGCCACCCGGATCAAGGGAATGGCGGGAGTCGGGGCCGTGCAGGGGGTCGCGATGATCGGCGGCGCGGTCGTCGGCGGCGTACTTGCCGCATTCGGATTGCTCATCCCGCTCATCGTGACGCCTTTCCTCTTGGCGGCCGGACTGTACGTCGTACGGTTTCGGCTTCGGGCCGAGCCAGCGACCACCCTGATCAAGCGCCCCGCCACGATCCGGCCACACGATCGCCGGGTACTGCCCTTCCTGATCACTGGCTTCGGGATGTTCACCGCCCTCGGGTTCGTCCAAATCATCACCGGGTTCATCGTGCAGGACCGGCTCAACCTCGACGGCGAGATGACCGGCCTGGTCACCGGCGGAACGCTGCTGGCCATGGGCATCGGAATGAGCTTCTCGCAAAGCGTGATCGTGCCACGCAGCGGATGGTCACCCCCGACTCTGCTACGCGTGGGTACTCCTGTCGCGTTGGTCGGCTTCCTGCTCCTCATTCCCGATATCGGACTCGTCCCGATCCTGTTAGCGGTGCTGTTCACGGGACTGGGGCTGGGTACAGCCGTACCCGGGTTCACTGCGGGACCGTCCCTGCTGGTCCGGCGCGAAGAACAAGGCAGTCTTGCCGGTTTGATCGGCGCGACAAACGGGCTCACGTTCGTGATCGCCCCCACCAGCAGCACTGCGCTCTATAGCGTGTGGCCGCCGCTGCCGATCGTCACCGGAGCCACGCTCATGGCCGCCGTCGTCGTGCTGGCTTGGGTACATCCGCGGTTCAAGCAGTTCACGCCGATCATGGAGTCGACGCTGCCGGCGGGTAGCGATTGGTCCCCCGCGGCATCGCTTGACCAACCTGTACGGCCCGGGTCGACTACTTCGCCAGGATCAGCGCCTGCGAAGTCCGTGATCGAGAAGTCGGCAAACTGCTAGCCACATTCGCGGCATGGAGCCGTTAGGGCGCTCACGGTAGCCTGCGTCGCGGCTAGGCCATCTCCCCTAACCGAGCGGCAGTACCAACCACGAACTCATCCGGCGAAGTACCCACGCCATAATGGTGTCCGATGGCCTGCACGATTCGCGCGGCCGCCCGGCCATCGCCGTACGGGCTCGCCGCCCGGTTAGACATCCCGCGGTATGCCGACTCGCTGTCGAACAATTCGCTCGCGGCGGCCACGATCGCGTCCGGATCGGTCCCGACCAGCCGCGCTACCCCGGCGTCGATCGCCTCGGTGCGCTCGGTCGTCTCCCGCAGCACCAACACTGGCTTTCCCAGCGCCGGGGCCTCTTCCTGGATCCCGCCGCTGTCGGTGAGCACCAGATGGCTCTCGAAGAGGGCCTGGCACAGATCGGGATAGTCGAGCGGTTCACGTACCTGCACGTTCGGCAACTCCAGCAGTGGCGGCAGCAACGACTCGCGAACCAGCGGATTCAGGTGCGCCGGTACCACGAACGTGGCGTCGCGATAACGATCGGCCAGGCGCGCCACGGCCTCACCTACCTGCCGCAGCGGCGCACCCCAGGATTCACGGCGATGCGCGGTCACTAGGACTATCCGAGACGAAGCTCGGTCGTGGCGGGCAACACGCTCGCCCGCGGAGTACAACGCGTCGATGACGGTATTGCCGGTGAGGTAGATCGACCGCTCGTCGATACCTTCACGGCGTAGGTTCGCGCGCGCACACTCGGTCGCCGCAAAATGCAGCGTGCTGACCTGACCAATAAGAACCCGGTTCATTTCTTCTGGGAACGGCGCCGCGCGGTCGTAGGTACGCAGGCCCGCCTCGATGTGTCCGACCGGTATCTGCTCATGCGCCGCAGCTAGCGCGCCCATCAACGCGCTGCTGGTGTCGCCTTGCACGAGAACGAGATCGGGCTGCAGTTCGCGGATGGCATCACCGCACGCCTGTAGCGCCCGAGCCGCAAAGGTGTTGAGCGCCTGCCCAGGGAGCGCAAGCCCGAGGTCACGGTCGGGCCGGACACCGAAGAAGGCATTGACCGAGTCGACCATCTCGCGATGCTGACCGGTGGTCAGCACGATCGGCTCGAGGTGCTGGCACTCGCGCAGCGCAGCGATGATCGGCGCCATTTTGATGGCTTCGGGACGGGTGCCGAACAGCACCATTATTCGACGCGGCATAGCGACCCTTACCAACTTGGCGGACGGCGGACCGCAGCAAGTCTCACGTGAAGTGTGGCCCGCGTTAACCCTTAAACCAGGGTTTCACCCCTAGTTCACCCGTCACCCCCATATTCACCCGGGTGATTCCGGGGTGAATCGCCCCCCGACGCATCGACCGACGCCGATTTCACATGAAGGATTCGAGGCGCTGGCCTCGGGTTCGCCATGTCCGGAGCCGTCGCACAACCCAGTTCTCGACCAAATCAAGGAGATTCCTCAGTGCGAACCTTCACCTCACGCGTCTTCGGTGGCGCGATCGTGGCGACGGCCGCGGTTACCGCGGCTATGGCCATCGCCGGCCCGGCCGGCGCGGCGCCCGCGTCGGCAGCCACCTCATCTGCCTACGTCGCAGAGGGCAGCCTGCTCGGATCGCAGATCGCGAGCGTCTTCCCGGTCTCCGCCAACGAAGATGCACCAACCGCTGAGGCGGGCGCGGATGACGAGATCATCGGCGGAATCCTGCATCTCACGGCCGTACACTCCGAAGCCAATGTCGATGTCGCCACCGGCACCGCAGACGCCGAGGCGACGATCGCCGGGGCATCGATCGATATCGGTGGCGCCCTCCTGGGCACCGGACTCCGCCTGGATATCACGGCTATCGCCGCGAACTGCGCGATCGCCGAAGACGGCACCGCGACCGCCGGTAACGACGAGCCCGTCATCACCCTCACCGCGACAGTCGCAGGCGCAGATCTCCCTGCGATCACCATTCCGATGGTGGACGGTGTCGCTGACATCGGCTATGGCGGCGTTTCGCTCGGCACGGTCAGCCTCGGGCAGGCCGATACCGATTACAGCGACGGTGTGGTCAGCTCCGATGGCGTGCAGGTAGAACTGCTGACCGTCGGCGACTTCCAAGGTGCCTCGGTGACCCTCGCCCACGCCGAGTGCGGCCCGGTCGTCCCGGTCGAGGACATTCCGGTCGCCAGTTCGTCGATGCTGCTCGGTGCTGGTGCGGTCGCCGTACTCGCGCTGGGCGGGTACCAACTTGTCATGATGGCGCGCCGCCGGGACGCCTAATCGGCCACCGTCGGTGACATGACAAGGGCTGCGCTTGGCTCGTCGGCTCGAGCGTTCGAGTCAAGCGCATCCTTGTCACTCACCATCGGGCACAACAGCAAGGACATTCACATGTATGGAGTGAAACCCGGCGCAGGCGCCGTGGCCGGATCCTCAGGCGCACTCGCCGCAACCGGATTCCCAATGCTCGGACTCGGGCTGCTCGCGATGATCCTGCTCGTGGTCGGCGCCGTTCTGCTGCGGATGAGCTACTTGCGACGCCATGCCGGCACCTAGCCGTCGAACCTAGCGGTACTCGGGTGTCGCGCATCGATTCCGATGCGCGACACCCGAGTCGTTCCACCAGTTCCCCACCTCATTAAGCGCAGCGCAAAGGAGACGTCGTGTTCGAAGGCCTCGCCATCGGGTGCTCACTGTTCCTAGTGCTGATGTTCCTGTCATACGTGACGATGACTGCAGTTCCGTACGTACGGCGGCGCTCCGAGCGTTCCGGGGACCCCGACAACTTCGAGTGGCATTTCTTTGTTCCTGCCCGCGACGAGGAAGTCGTGATCGAACCGACCGTGACCGCATTACGCACTCAGTTCGCCAATGCACACGTCTGGGTCATCGACGACGGTTCGCAAGACGCCACCCCCCAGATCTGCGCAAAGCTAGCGGACGACGACCCGCACGTGCACGTCGTCACTCGTCGCGCGCCACACGCCGCCACCGGAAAGGGCGACGCCCTGAACCACGCGTACCGCGTGCTCACCGATTGGCTCCCAAAGCGAGCGAGCCACGATCACGTCATAGTCGGCGTGATCGACGCCGACGGCGATCTCGACTCGCATGCGCTCGACCTGCTCGCCGGACCTGACTTGTTTGGCGCTGACAAGGTCGGCGGCGCGCAATTGCTGGTACGCATGAAGAACCGCGACGAACTGCCACCACAGAAGGCATCGCTGCTCCCCCGCCGGTTTGGTCGCTGGCTGGTTCGCATGCAGGACCTCGAGTTCGTCGGCCCGATCTCGGCTATGCAACTGCTCCGCGAACACACCGGCACCGTCGGCCTCGGCGGCAACGGACAGTTCGCCCGCCTATCCGCGCTGGACGCAATCACCGAGAACGAAGGAACTCCGTGGCACGGCGCCCTGCTGGAAGACTTCGAACTCGGGCTGCATCTGCTGTTCGTGGGATTCCGCAACCGCTACGTCTTCGATGCCGCCGTACATCAGGAAGGGCTACCTAGCGTCCGCAAGTTGATTCGGCAACGCTCCCGGTGGTCCCAAGGAGCCTTGCAATGCTCTACCCGCTACCTCGGGCGCGTGATGCGCTCCAATAGATTCACCAGCGCGGGCGCGCTCGAGGTTGGCTACTTCCTGATCGCCCCGTGGACACAGTTGATCGGACTCGTGCTGTGGCCGACGCTGTACGCGATGCTCGCCTACCGCATCATCACCGGACCGTTCAGCCTGACCGAACTGCCCTCGGTCTACTGGTATGTGTTCGCGCTGTCGGTCACGACTGGTTTCCTGCCCTTCGCGGCATGGGGACCTCTCTATTGGTATCGCAAGCGTGATATCTCGTTCGCCCGGTCACTATGGCTCGGCCTGTCCTACTTCCCCTACCTGACGTACATGTACCTGTCCGCACCACTGGCGTTCTGGCGATTCATTCGCCGCGAGTCGGGTTGGGTCAAAACCCGACGTGTCGCCGAGGCACACCGAAAGTCGACACCCGTCAATGTCTGAATCCGTCGCGACCGCGCCGCCGATGGCACGCTATGCCCCCAGCGGGCTGCGCCGCTGGTTACCCATCTTCATCTGCCTCATCCTGGAGATCGCGCTCATCCGGTATGCCGCCGACGTGCGCGCGCTCGAGGCGCGTATGGCCGAGCCACTGATTGGTCTGGTCACCGGCGGCAGCGAAACCAAGTCCGTCGGGGATATCGTGTTCTTCGCGTTAGGCGATAGCGGTGCGCAGGGTTTGCGGATCAGTCCCGGATGCAGTGTCACCGCGCTGCTGATTCCGTTCTTCGCTGCGTTTGCTCTGTTCGGCGTACTCGCTGCGCGTTCGTTACATCACTGGTGTCTCGCTGCGCTCGTGGGTACCAGCGCCCTTATCCTGATCAACCTGTTGCGGGTCGGAATCATCGCGTTCGCGGTGCACACGTGGGGACCCGGCGCGTTCACCGTGAGCCATTGGTACATCGGGTCGCTGTTCGCCATCATCGGCTTCACCGTGGCGATGATCGCCTCGGTGCGACTGCTGACGCGTGAGCGTAAGGGCGCGTATCTCAGCGACGATGCGGAGCGGCCGACTGCATAACGCGTAGCGCCTCGTCCTTGGTGTTGACGCCGAGTTTGCGATACGCCGACCGCAACTGGCTCTTGATCGTGTTACGTGAGACGAATCGTTGCTGCGCGACTTCCCCAATGGTCCGTCCGTCAATTTCGCTCAGCACCTCACGTTCGGTATGCGATAGGCGCTGAACCCGATCGATGTTCCCGGAAGTCTGCCCGTTGCTACGCGCGGTCGGCACTAGTTCGCGCCAGGACGTTCTCGAGATGCTGCGCTGATCGAGGCGACGCATCTGCTCGTTCAAGTCGCTACGCAGCGCTTCGGTCAGGTTTGCTGATTCGGCGAGCGCGACGAGCATGCGGCGAGCCTTTTCCGCCCCGCCGTCCGCGCTCTCGATTCTCGCCATCGCCAAACTGTTTCGGACACCGTAGTGCGAGCAGCGCCAGATCCTACGCGCTTGGGAGATATCGCCGCGTTGTACAGCACGTTCCAGCATCGCGGCCGACAGCAGAATTGGTAGTAGCCTCCCGGTTCCCTGACGGTATCCGCGACGGGCGGCCGTACGCAGTAGTACGCGATCCAGTCCCCACTCCGCGGGCAGTTCCCCAGTAATTTTTACCTGGACGTACAGCGCCACGCCCGTCGAGTAGAGGTCGTACCAGCGGTGCGGCGCTCGACGCAGTCCAATGCTTGAATCGGCCAAACGCCCTTCGTGATAGGCAATGAGACCGTCGGCGATCTCGGCCAACCCGAAACTCCACCGATAGGTCGAGTTCGGTGAGACCTGCCGCGCGCGTTCGACCGCAGCTCGACCGGCTACGTAGTCTGCGTCGAGGAGAAGGCTTACGGCGATCAGCCATTGCGCTGCCAACGCGAGCTCGCCGGACTCGCCAGGCTTATCCAGGCCATCGACGATCATGCGCAGATATGCGCGGGCCTCGGCCGAGCGCTCATCAATAAGCAGCGTCAGCGCAACACAGAACCAACTGCGTTTGACCACCGCATCGAGCCGCCCACCCGCGCCCACGTCCACGTTTGAAGAAAGCGCGCACAGCGCCCTCACTAGCCACCGCTCCCGGGCTCGATCGCCCCGATTGCGCATCAGCGCGATGCACAGCTGAATATCAGTCATCAGGCTTTCGGCCGATGAATCACCGGACAGCTCAGCAAGCATACGGTTGCCAGCCGGCACCACCGGAATCATCGCGTCGGGAACGCGCACTGGCATACCCACGAGCTCCTGCAGTCCGAGTACCCGCAAACTCTCCCCCGCAATCAGCGTGGGCACATCACGGACCGCTGCGACGAGATCGCGATTCGCGTTCGCAACCAACAGCGGAAGACTGCGCTCGATCACCGAGACGACAACGGACCACTGACGGGTCGTCACGGCGATCCGGAAGGCCAAGTCGTGCCGGTCATGTTCAGCGGTCCGAGCGATGAGCCGCGCGGCGATCCGAGGTGCGCGCGGATCGGTCAACAACGCAGCACGTACTGCCGGACACCATTCGTATATCGCTGAACCGTCACGCTCTCGACGTACCAGGCACCGCCCCTGAGCAACCGCACGCGACAGGTGTAGTTCGCCGGCCGGATCGAGCAGCGCGAGTTCGGCGACGCCGACGCGTCCGCATAAAGCCAGTCGGATCGCGAATTCGGCACTGGCGGAGGCCAGCAGCGCTTGTACGTCGTCGCTGGCGGTGGCTTCTATCGCCCGCGCCCAGTCATCCCTTTCGCCGCGCGCCGCGTGCTGCACGCACTGGACAATCAGTCCCGGATGACCGGCGAACTGTGAGCGAATCGCATCGGCGTCCTCCGGATGCATCAGCGCACCCATGCCCGCCGCGAGGGTCGCTACCTCGGCGGTGCTGAACCCAAGGTTTTCCTCGCCGATGAACAGCGTCGGCGACTCCTGCGCGATCCGCTCGAAGGTAGTCGCCCTCTCCGTCGTCACCAGAACGACCTTCACATGGGGCACCCTCAGCGTCAGATCTAACAACTGGTCACACACGGCGTCATCGCCGGCCATCATAGGATCGGTGATGACCAGGACAGGGTGGTTACAGCCGAACAAGCCCGACATGGCCAGCTCACGAACATCCTCACGGTTTGCGGCACACAGATGCATGGTGTCGCAGATACGCGACCACAAGCCGTCGCGCGGTGCAGCCTCGACCCGGGTCGCCGTGCCGATGTCGATGACTTGTGCGGCACGGCCTAGCGACGTCCGCCGCCAGGAATCAAGCAGCGTTCGCTTGCCGGCCCCCTCGGGGCCACAGATGATGGTGAAAGTAGCGCGGTGCGCGATATGGTCGGTCAGCCTAGGTCGTTCGATCAGGTGCATTGGGTTCGTCAGGCGCATGGAATCGCCTGCGAGTCAGCACCGACCATAACTACCTCCGCGCCGCGGCAACCCATTGGCGGCCGACTACCCACGAACATCCAAACGATGTTTAACCAGCATAAAAAACCGCTGAGCTTTATTCAATAGGCCGTAGGTAAACATCCATGCGCGCGCTATTCCAGCGTCGGAAGCCTCGCGCGCCCCGAGCGGCCTATGCATGCGGCGCTTGAGGTATCAGTTAGTTAGCTTCCCCGCCGGTCCGGCGGACCACAAGCAGCGCGCTCCCGCCTACGCCTGGGCGGCGGGCCTCGGGCCAGTAGGCAGCGTTTACGCTGGGCAGATGGCAAATGGCGGCACCTGGGCCCGCATCCTCAGCGGCGCGATTGACCTGTTCACCAAGACCAGCACCAAGGGCAGCAGCCCGAAGAAGCGCGGCCGAAGCTCACCACCGCGTCCCGCCTCAGCACCGACCGACTCAGCAGGGCAGTCCGGCGGCACCGCCACCCAAGAACTCAATCCACACCATGTCAAGAACGTTCGCCTGGAGTACGCCCCCAATAAGGACGGCGATCCGGATGCTGGCGAGATCGTCTGGACTTGGGTGCCGTATGCCGAGCATGACGGGCGCGGTAAGGACCGGCCGGTGTTGGTGATCGCTCGCCACGGCGCGGACCGCGTGTACGCAGTGAAACTGACCAGCAAGGACAAGGACGGCGACCGCGACTTCCTGCCGATCGGGTCCGGCCCGTGGGATTCTCAGGGCCGTGAATCGTGGCTGGACGTCGACCAGTTGTACAGCGTGCACCGCGACGGCATGCGCCGAGAGGCCGCCGCACTCGACTTTGATCGGTTCACCCAAATCGCCTACGCGCTCCAGCAGCGGTTCGGCTGGAAGGCCGGTTCGTAGCGCTAGTTGTCCTATATCTCAGTCTCGAATCGCGTTTCCCGGTTGAACCGGCGGGCCCGTTCAGCGAGACTCTTCGTAACCTAAACCCGCCCGGCGGGTGCATCAACAGAGCACCAGGCTCATGAACACGCCAGAGCGGCGTGCGAAAGTCGAGGACAGGAAAACATGTCGAATACCGAGCAGCGGACCCGTTTCGAGTCAGGCCACGGCTTCATCGCCGCACTGGACCAGAGCGGCGGCTCTACGCCCAAGGCGCTTCGCCTGTACGGCGTCGACGAGTCGGCGTACTCGAATGATGCAGAGATGTTCGACCTCATTCACGCCGCGCGCACCCGGATCATTACCAGTGGCGTGTTCACCTCGAAGCGGATCCTCGGCGCGATTCTGTTCGAGGGCACCCTCGACCGCCAGATCGACGGCCAGGACGCCATCGAGTACCTCTGGGCGAAGAAGGGCATTCTTCCATTCCTGAAGATCGACAAGGGCCTGCAGGATGAGCAGGACGGCGTCCAGCTCATGAAGGACATCCCGGGCCTGAGCGATACGCTCGCCCGCGCCAGCGCCAAGGGCGTGTTCGGCACCAAGGAGCGCTCGGTGATCAAGGCCGCGAACGCAGACGGTATCGCGAAAATCGTGGCTCAGCAGTTCGAGGTCGGTAATGCGGTCGTCGCTGCCGGGATGATGCCGATCCTGGAGCCGGAAGTCGACATCACGATCGCGGACAAGCAGGAGGCCGAGGCGCTGCTTAAGGCCGCCATCCTGGAGCAGCTCGCCCAACTCGGCGAGGAGAAGATCGCGCTCAAGTTGAGCATTCCAACCGTCGACGGCTTCTACACCGAGCTGATCGAGCACCCGAAGGTCTCGCGCGTCGTTGCACTCTCCGGCGGGTACAGCCGCGACGAAGCGAACGCCCTGTTGACCAAGAACCCGGGCCTGATCGCCAGCTTCAGCCGCGCGCTGCTGGATGGCCTCACCGCACAGCAGAGTAATGCCGAGTTCGACGCCACCTTGGACGCGTCGATCAAGTCGATCTACGCGGCGTCCGTCGCATAGTTCTTACAATCCGCATCGGGGACGTACGGCGAAGGTCGCGCGTCCCCGCTGCTTTTCAGGGGTCGGCGTACGCCGTAGGCCGCAGGAAGCGGAACGGACACTGACCCCGCCCATGCGCCTTAGCGTCGTACGGTGGTGCCATGTCCAGCACCACGCAAGCCGCTCTGTACTGGGGTTCGCTCGACTCCCCCGTCGGTCACGTCGCGGTCGCCAGCGACGGCGTCGCGATCGTCCAGGTCGCGTGGTCGGAGCACGCGCCGATGGACCACCCGACCGACCCGCTGCTCACCGAGGCCCTTGCCCAACTGAGCGCTTACTTCGACGGCTCGCTGACTAAGTTCGATCTCCCGTTGGGCCTCGCGAGCGTCAGCGACTCGGCCCGCGGCGTCCTGCACACGCTCCACGCGACGGTGCAGTTCGGGGAATCTGTTACCTACGGCGAATTAGCGTCCAGGGCCCAGACCGGTGCCGATGCGCGCGGCGTTGGCAGCATTATGGGATCGAATCCGCTTCCGCTAGTGATTCCGTGTCATCGCGTGATGGCATCCGATGGTCTCGGCGGATACTCCGGCGGCACACGCGGCAACGGCTTGGAGACCAAACGTTGGCTCCTCGAATTCGAAGGCGCGTTGCCGCCCACGTTGTTCTGATATGTAGCCACCGCTTGTCAAGGGCAGGGTGAGGCGCCGCCGGGTTCGTATGGGCCGGCGGCGCCTCGTTGCTTCGTCGAGGTGGCTGGTGAGCGTGTCGTTGGCGACGCGCGGTCAGACTGATATG
>NZ_SMSG01000014.1 GCF_004382795.1 Cumulibacter soli
CTACAATCACCACAGGCACCACACCGCAATCGGAGCCCCACCAATGAGCAGACTCAACAACCTGCCTGGACATCACACCTAGGCGCTTCCAGATTGTTGTCGCTGCCGTTGTTCGGCCTACTCAGTTACGTCGAACCAGTGCTGCTGTTCGTCGCGTCATTGGTGCTGGGTGAGACTTTGACAGCTATCGATGCGATCTCGTATTCGTTACTAGCGATCGCACTCGCGGTGCTCGCGCTGGGTGGGTTCAACACGGGCGTACGTGTGCGTTGAGGCGCGGTTGCATCGGCTTACGCCGGCGATCTAGCCTCGGATCACCGAGAAGACTCTGGAGGCTTCATGTCCGTTCGCCCAATGACCCGCGCCGGTGACTTCCTCAAGTTAAGTGCTCGTCGGTATCCGAACCGCGCGTGCTTCGTGTTTGAGGACGGTACACAGCAAACGTTTGCGGAGACGAACTCGCGGGTAAATCAGCTGGCGACGGCCCTACAGGGCCGGGGAATCCAGAAAGGCGATCGGATTGCGATCGTGTCCACAGATTGTGGCGAGTACGTCGAACTTCTGCTGGCATGCATGAAGATCGGTGCGACATACGTTCCGCTTAACAATCGACTGGCCGAGGACGAGGTCCGCACTCTGCTCGACCGCGCCGCGCCCGCCGCGCTATTTCTCGCCGACCGCTACCTTGATCTCGGGCTACACGCATCGCACGGTATCGAATCCATTCGTCACCGGGTTGCCTTTACCGGCGCCTCGCCGCACCCACAGGCCTTACCATTCGCCGACCTGTTAGCTGAAGGAAGCGACGTCGAGCCGGACGTCGAGATTAGCGACGACGATATTCTCGGGCTCGCTTTCACCAGCGGTACAACCGGCCTGCCCAAGGGTGTTCTTCAACCACAGCGGATGATCAAGACGCTCGTCACCAACATGTCGATCGACTACGAAGTGCAACCCGACGAGTTCCGTTACACGGCGTCGCCGATCTTTCATATCGCCGGTCAAGGAATGCTATTCATGCACGTGTGGCGAGGGGCCAGTTCGCTGATACTGCCACAATTCGACGCCGATAAGGTACTCGACTGGATGCACAGCGGGCGACTCACCGGGCTCTTTCTGGTACCGACGATGATTAGCATGATCGTGGAACATCCGCGGTTGAACGCCGGTGATTTCTCCTCCATCGGCTCGATCATCTATGGCGGCGCACCGATCACCCCCGCGCTGCTACGTCGTGCGATCGACGGGATCGGGTGTGGATTCATCAACGCGTTCGGCGCTGCGACCGAAGGGGGCCTGCAGACCGTACTGAGTTCGGCCGATCATCGGCGAGCGGCCGCTGACTCGCCACACCTATTGGGGTCTATCGGCAAGGCGGCGTACGGCGTCGAGGTACGCATCGTTGACGAATCAGGCAACGACGTCCCCATCGGCGAGGTCGGGGAAATCATCTCTCGCTCGGATGCGGTGATGGCCGGCTATCTAGAGATGCCTGACAAGACCGCCGAATCGCTACGCGATGGGTGGTTCGCCGGTGGCGACCTTGGCCGTGTGGACGCGGACGGCTACTACTACATCGAGGGACGCCGCACCGACATGATCATCCGCGGCGGGGAGAACATCTACCCTGCGGAGATCGAGACGATTATCTCCGCGATCGACGGTATATCCCAGGTCGCAGTCGTTGGGCAGCCCGACGATCATTGGGGAGAGACGGTCGTCGCATTCGTGACTCTGACCGAAGCGAACGCGGTGAGTGACCACGATATCCGCCAGCGCTGCCGAGCTGCATTAGCGACGTACAAGGTACCGGAGCGCGTCGTTATCTTGCAGGAGTTCCCGATGAATGCGAGTGGCAAGATCCTTAAGCGCCAACTGCGCGCTGGTCAGTATCGCTGAGTTCCGCGTGGTTAGCATTGGCCGCGGTCGGAATGTCGTCAGTCAATCCGACCGCACGAACGTATACGAGCGTGAGATGGTCGATAAGTTGAGTTTCGTCGAAATCGCGGCCGAGATGCAACCAGAGATAGCACGTTTGGTCGACCATCGCGCCAAGAATATCGGCCATCACCAACGGATCGATGTTCGGGTCGGCGATGCCGCTCTGCTGTTGGTTTCGGATGCCTCGCGCCATTCGATCCACGAATGATTCGCGGACCTGCAAACGTAGCCGCTGTAGTTCGTTTGTCGTTGCACCGACTTGCTCGGTGAGTGCGATCCAGGTCGCATTGGGTCGGTACGCCGCGACGAACCGACCCATTGCGTCTCGAACCCGCTCAGTTGGGGCGCCGCGCTGCGGAGACTCGGGATGCATCGCCGCCATCATCGAGCCAACCACCTGCTGCGCCAACGCTTCGAAGATGGCTTCTTTGGAATCGAAGTATGAATAGAACGTGCCCTGCGCCACTTTCGCCTCTGCGACGATGTCAGCCACGCGAGTATCGAAATATCCGCGCTCCTCGAACACCCTCCGCGCAGCGACCATCAGCGCTGCGCGCCGCGCCGCTCCCCGCTCGGTGAGCGGTCCGGTCTCGCGGCGGCTCTTCTGATCTCTCCCGACACTCGTCACGGCGCGACTGTAACAGGCGCGGTCGGTCGGAGCTTGTATCCGACGGCGAAGCGTATGAACCAATGTGACACGTGCATCAGATTTCGACGACGTCGACCGTACACGACCGCGAAGATCTCATAACGATCTCATGACCGTAGCCGCAATACGCCAACAAGAATGAGGAAATCTGACCAGCCACGTTGACACAGTCATGTGATTAGTGCACATTCTCATGTGACGGCCACGTCATATGGGCGGTCGAGATATTCGGTGACTACCTCACCACATCTGTCCCACGCGGCCCGCGACACCACCGCGGACCTCTAATCGAGCGGCACATCGTGACCACCCTCGAGCCCATCTGCTGACCACGCGCTATCAGCCGGACAGTCGTGCCAGATTATTTGCGCTGCCGATCGAGAGGTAATCGGTTCCATGAAAAAGTCACGTTCGCTGGGTACTGCCCTGCTCTGCTCGTCGCTCGCACTCGCCTCGTGCGCTAGTTCGAATGACGATGTCGACACGACCGGAGGGCTGGACGGCGAGCCCATCGTGATCGGCGTCCAGTCCCTCGACACCGGCCCAGTCGCCTATCCGCAGAACACCTACGGCGCCGAGGCTGCCGAGTGGTACATCAACAACGAAATGGGAGGCATCAACGGCCAACCGATCGAGTTGAACATCTGCTCCGGTGACGGCACACCCGAAACTGGCGTGAAGTGCGCGAACAGCTTCGTCAAGGACGATATGCCTGTCGTGTTCGATGCCTACGACGGCACCAGCATGGGCGCGATGACGCCGATTCTGAAAGAAGCTGGCATTCCGATCGTCGGGCTCCTCGCTGGCCAGGCGGTTGCCGAGTCGGCCGACTACGGGACCGCCTTCTACTTCTCCGGTCCTCTCGAGACCAGCGCGCTGGGCATGGTCACGGTCCTGGCAAATGAGGGCAAAAAGACTGCCTCCCTCGCGCTCACGGACGCACCGTCCTCACACGGCTACGTTGATGACCTCGTCGTCCCCATGGGTGAGAAGCTCGGCGTTGACGTCACCGGCGTGTATGTGAAGGCCGACAACATCAACTTCCAGACCCTCGCCGCCACGGAGTTGGACGGCGATCCAGACGTGGCGGGCATCATCGCGCTCCCCGAAGAAGCGTGCACCGGATTGCTCGGCGCCTTGCGTCAGTCCGGATTTGACGGCACCGCGTTCATGGGCTCCTGCTCTCAGTTCATCGAAGAACTTCCCGGCGAGCAAGCCGCTGGCGCCATCGTCCAGCCACGCCTGTGGGTCCCCGAGTCATATGAGCACGCGCCGGCCGAAGTGCAGGACCAGCTCGATTCCTTCGCCGAGGCTATGGAAGAGGTCGGCTACGAAGACGAGCAGTCGGCGCGATCCCTGTACTCCTTCGCGGGACTGGTCAACCTGGCGACCATCATGAGCGATATCGATGGGGAGATCACGTCCGAATCTGTGCTGGAAGCCATGAAGGGGCTTAAGGACTTCCCCACTTTCGCCGGTCCGACGGTGACCTGCGATGGCGAGCAATGGCCAGATCGGCCCGGCGCTTGCAGTCACGAGGGAATTTTCTTCGAGGTTCAGGACGACGGAACGCTCAAGCCCGTAGACGATGCGGGCTACATCGACCTCAATCCGTAAGCGGGTCGGCATATGGCAACGTTTCTAGAGTTCGCCGTCCTCGGCCTCGGACTGGCAGCGGTCTACATCGGGCTGGGCACCGGGCTGCAACTGGTGTATCGAGCCACGGGAATCGTCAATTTCGCCCAGGGTGCGATGGGCATGTGGGGCGCGTATGTATACGCGCAGTTGCAGAAAAACGGCGAGCTCGTGCTCCCATTCGCTACGTTCGAGTTGGACGACCCGGGCGTCTCCCTGTCGCTGCTGATCGCGCTCGTCGTGGCAGTCGTGCTCGGCATACTGGCGCATTACCTAGTGTTTCGACCGGTACGGCGAGCACCTGCGCTCGCTCAGGTCGTCGTCTCCATCGGGCTCATGGTAATTCTGCAGGCATTGGCGACTATCCAGTTCGGCCCGAATCACCTCAACGTGGACGCCATACTGCCGCGCGGGTCGATCGAGTTATTCGGCGCCAACCTCGCCACACCGGAACTCATCATGACCGCGATCATGCTGGTTCTCGCCGCGCTCGTCTGGGCATACTTCCGGTTCACATACTGGGGTGCAGCCACGCGAGCAGCATCCGAGAACGAGCGCGGCGCGATTCTGATGGGCTTCTCACCAGACCGCCTCAGCCTCATCGCGCTGATCATGTCGACCCTGATCAGCACGGTCGGCGTGGTCTTAGCCAGTTCGCTCACCGGGCTCAGCCCAACGAACTACGCCCTCATGGTGGTGCCGGCACTCGCCGTATTCCTGGCCGCCCGCCTGGAGTCGATCGCAGTAATCTGCGTCGGCGCGATCGTGCTCGGCGTGTTTCAGTCGGAGATCGGTCTTCTTGCCACTAAAGATTGGTGGCCGACCTGGGCGAAGTCCGGTCTCGACCAGGTTATTCCGTTTGTTGCCGTGATGGTCATCTTGGTCATCTTCGGCGGTCGTCTACCGGCGCGCGGGTCACTCGCCTCGATCCGGCTGCCCGACGTGCATGTCCCGCGGTTCAGGATCGTGCCTGCGGCAACTCTATTTGTCGTCGCAGGTGCACTCATCTTCATCTTCGATTCGACATACCGCTTCGCGTTCACCTTCTCCCTCATCATGGGACTGCTGGCTCTGTCGTACGTCCTGATCACCGGTTACCTGGGGCAGATTTCGCTCGCACAACTCGCCTTCGCCGGTACAGCAGGCTTCGCGTTGTCGAAGATTACGACGAACTGGGGCTTACCGTTCCCGATCGCGATCGTGATCAGTGCGCTACTGGCGTCCGCGGTAGGTCTAATCGTTGCCCTGCCGGCATTCAGAATCCGTGGCGTACAGCTGGCGATCGTGACGCTCGCCGCAGCGCTGGCCATCGAGCGGTTTGTGTTCGGCAATTACTCGTTGACGCCGGTTCAGGGGAATCCGATCGCCGATCCTGTCCTGTTTGGCATCGACTTCTCCGTACGCACCGGACGAGAGTTGAGTCGACCGATCTTCTCGCTACTCGTGCTCGTCGTACTCACGATAATGATCGTGATATTCGTCTGCCTCGCGCGCGGCGACACTGGCCGCTCATTCCTCGCTGTGCGGGCAAACGAGCGCGCCGCCGCATCCGCAGGCATCAACGTTCGCCGTACTAAGGCGATCGGGTTCGCCGTGTCGGCTTTCTTCGCCGGCATTGCTGGCTGCCTGATCGGTTACAGCGTCGGGCAACTATCCGCAGAGTCGTTCTCGGTGATGGTGGGTATCCAACTACTTGCCGTGGCTTATCTCGGCGGTATTACCTCGTTCGGTGGTGCGCTCGTCGCCGGCATGTTGGCTCCGCTCGGACTGATCTATACCGCCCTGCACAGTTGGTTCGAGATGGGCGACTACTATCCGCTGATTACCGGAATCGGCCTCGTCGTGACGGCGATTCTCAACCCCGTAGGCATCGCAGGCGAGTTCGGCAAACAGGTTGCGTGGGTAGGTTCCCGGTTCCGACGGAACCACGATGGCGATGATGCCACCGCCCCTGAGGCCAACAAGAACGAGGAGCCAGCCCATGTCTGACGTCCACGCCACCGGTCTCAGTACCCAAAATCTGACAGTGCAGTACGGCGGTGTCGTCGCGAACTCTGACATCAACCTCAGCGTTGACATCGGCCAAGTCGTTGGGCTGATCGGGCCAAACGGCGCCGGCAAGACAACGTTCGTCGATGCCATCACCGGCTTCACCCCGTGTAACGGCGAGATTCTGCTCGGTGGGCGGCGACTCAATGACGTTCCGCCGCATCGCCGGCGAGAATTGGGACTCAGTCGCACCTGGCAGGCAGGTGAGCTGTTCGGCAACCTGACTGTCGCTGAGAACCTGCTCGTTGCGGCCAGGCCAGTGGGCTTTCGATCGCTGTGGCGCGACTTATTCGCACGCAGTTCGAAAGCCGATACCGAGATCGTCGACAAAGCCATCGCCGACGTCGGCCTCGGATCGGTCCGACGCTCGCTGGCCCGCGATCTCACTCTCGGCCAGCAGAAATTGGTCGGCGTCGCGCGCGCGCTCGTTGGCGCATGCTCGGTGGCGCTGCTAGATGAGCCCGCTGCCGGACTCGACACCCATGAGAGCGCCGAGTTCGCTCCGCGACTGCGCAGCATCGCGGAGCGTGGACGCGGCGTACTACTAATCGATCACGACACCTCGCTCGTCCTTGATGTTTGCGACGTGGTCTATGTACTCGAGTTCGGCAAGATCATTTTCAGTGGCTCGCCCGATCAGGCCCGCAATGACCCTGCGGTGCTCGAGGCGTACCTGGGCGTGCCGACGGAGGATCCCTCATGAGTGACGTATTGCTACGAGCTGAATCGCTGACTGCTGGATACGCGGGAGCTCCTGCGGTACGTGACGTGAATCTCGAAGTACGCCCGGGAGAGGTAGTCGCAGTTCTAGGCCCGAACGGTGCCGGCAAAACAACGACGTTGTTGAGTCTGGTGGGCCTCTTGCCGCTGATGAGCGGTTCAGTAACCGCGCTCGGCCATCCGGTTTTACCGAACAAATCCCATCTGCTGGCTCGGCGCGGTGGCCTATTGGTGCCGGATGACCGCGGGTTGTTTCCGAGCCTCAGCGTGCAGGCTCATCTTCGACTCGCCCGTTCCACCCCTGACCTTGCTAGGGAGCAAGAGGTGCTCGACCGCTTTCCAGCCCTGGCGGATTTGCGCGGTCGACCCGCAGGATTGCTTTCGGGTGGCGAGCAGCAGATGCTGACAATCGCAAAAGCTCTTGTCGCTGCGCCGAAACTCTTATTGATCGACGAGATGAGCCTCGGACTCGCCCCCAAGATCATTCAGGAGTTGCTGCCGTTGATCCGCGATCTCGCCAAGGAGGAAGGTATCGGCGTAGTGCTCGTCGAACAACACATCGATCTGGTCCTTCAGGTCGCGGATAAAGGGCTCATCCTCAACCACAGCCACGTGGTGCTGGAAGGACCTGCCACCGACCTTCGTGCCCGACGGGCAGATGTCGAGGCAGCGTACTTTGGCGCCGGCAAGTACGACGTCTCTGATTCCGAAGCTGCAGCAACTACTGAACTGGGAGCCGCCGATGCATGACACCACCTGGCCACTCGCCGGAATTTTGCCGTACGCCGCACGACGCTTTCCCAAGAATCGGTGCTTCCTGAATCAAGAGGGACATAGCCGCACATTTGCCGAGGTACACGAACGCGTCAATCGGTTGGCAAACTCTCTACGGGATGCCGGTGTCAAGAAAGGGACTCGGATCGCGCTGCTGGATACCGATTCAATGGAGTACGCCGAAGTCCTGCTCGCTTGCTTCACACTCGGCGCCACGTACGTTCCGGTGAACTACCGGCTCGCGACGCCCGAGATCGCCAATATCCTCGGACGCGCTCGGCCGAGTTGGTTGTTCGTCGGCCAGCGATACCTAGCGCAAGGCAGGGAGGTCATCGACGGCTTCGACTTCGATTGTCAGATTGCTTCCTTGGATGGGTGCACCGACATCGACGTCGAAGGACTGATCGCCCAAGGCTCACCGTCTGAGGTGGTCGTTACTGTCCACGACGAAGACACGGTCGGGATCATGTTCACGAGCGGCACAACCGGACTGCCGAAAGGCGTTGTGCAATCGCAGGGTATGCAGAAGCGCTCGCTCAGCATGGGATGGGAAACCTACCCGCGACCCGGCGACGTCCGCTACACAGCATCGCCGATGTTTCACATTGCCGGGTGGGCCATCGTGTTCTGTCAGATTGCAACCGGGGCGACGTCACTGATCGTGCCGCAATTCGACGCGCAGGTGACCGCGAACGCGATTCGTGACGGCGTCTTGAACGGCTGCTTTCTTGTACCCACGATGATGCAAGCGGTACTGGATCAGGACGAGGCGCCGAGTGGTCGGGAGCAGTTCGACACGATGTTGTATGGGTCGGCACCGATGCCGCCGTCGTTGCTGCGCCGCGCACTTGAGCGCTGGCCGGAATGCAACTTCTGGAACATGTTTGGCGCCGGGACCGAATCGGGGCTGCAAACGCTGTTGCGACCCGAGGATCACCGACGCGCTCTCGCCGGCGAAGATCACCTTCTGGCTTCGGCAGGACAGCCCGTCCTTGGCGTCGACCTTCGGATCCTCGATGACGAGGGCAATCCGGTCCCCACCGGTGTGGTCGGGAACATTGCAGCAAAGACGGACTGTGTCATGGATGGCTACTTGGACATGCCGGAGAAGACCCGTGAAGCACTTCACGACGGTTGGTTCTGGGGCGGCGACCGAGGCTATTTCGACGCAGAAGGCTATCTGTACCTAGGTGGTCGCAGCCGTGACATGATCATCCGCGGGGGCGAAAACATCTATGTGGCTGAGATCGAGATCGTGCTTACCGACTGGCCTACTGTCATCGACGCCGCGGTGGTTGGCCGCGAGGACGAGAAATGGGGCGAGGTGGTGATTGCCTTTGTTGAGTACGAAGGCGAACCCCCTACTGCTGAGGAGTTGCGCGAGTTGTGCCGCTCGCGCCTGGCAAGTTACAAAGTGCCAGTCGAGTATCACGTGCTGGATCGACTACCGCGCAACCCGACAGGCAAAGTCCGCAAGAATGAGTTGGTGCAGTCCCTGATCTAGCTTGCCGCGACCTGCACCCACTGATCGCCGCTAGGGCCGGACGGCGACGCGGATGTGATCGCGCGATGGTCCGCCGGCGACGGCAAAAGCGTTCTGGATCTCCGCCAGCGGAACCTCCGGAATATCCCAATCGGCGATCGCGTCCTTGTGCTTGACGAGCAGTTGCAATGCCATGTCGATGTCAGCGACGCCATCCTGCGCGGCGTACGCGATGGCGTGGAAGTACCGCAGTTCGCGGCGGCTAGCCTTCGCGGTCGAGCGAGTGCCACCAGCGGCCGCCAAATCGATGACTTCCCCGCGCCGGCCGGCAATGGAGTCTGCGAACACCGCTGCGTCCTCGGACCCAGCCGCCTCCACGACAATCTGGGGACGCAGCCGTTTGATCGTTGCGCGCCCGTCCTCGTCATCCGATACGGCGTCGGTGGCGCCGACGGCCAGCGCAGCGTGTCGCTGCTGCGGATGGCGACCGAGAACGACGATCTGATCAGCACCCAGTTCCGCAGCGGCCATGACCGCGCCGAGACCGAGTAGACCTGCACCGATCACCGCGACGGAGACACCGGCCAGATCACCGCCGCGCATACTGGTGCTCCAGCACGAACGCATCGCGTGCACGCCGCAGGCCACGGGTTCGGCGAGGATCGCCGCACGGTCAGGTAACTCGTCCGGGATAGCGAACAGCGCGCGGTCCGGAGCCAGCAGGAACTCTGCATACGCGCCTGGGAACATTGCCGTGCGTCCTTCACAGAACCACCGGGCACCCTCCTGGCACGGGCCACAGGTACCGCACGAACCAACGGCGGGCGGTTCGATCGTCACGCGGTCACCCGGCGCGAATCGTGACTGCTCACCCGCCTCGACGACGGTGCCGACAGCTTCATGACCGCCCCCGCCCGCCGGCCCCGGCGCTCCCGCGCCGCGCCGCCACGCGCGCACATCACTGCCGCACACACCGCAGAGTTCAATCCGAAGCAGGACGTCATCCGCCTGCGTGAGCGCGGGACGGGCAACCGTCTCGACGGCGTAATCCTCATTACCGACCAACCGCGCGGCTGGCATCGTCTGCTGCGTCACGAGCACTCCCACCGTGTTCATAGATCCATGCGCTCACAAGCCCGCGGCGGAGCCAAACGCGAAGCGCACCTCGTGCATCGACACTATCTGACCGAGCGCTCGTTCAATAACTCGCCATCAGCACGTCGCGTGGCTTGCGCTGGCAGGATGGGGCGCATGCAGAACGCGGCAACCTGGACGCTGACCCTCATCTTGACTCTCCTGTACGCGGCCATCTTCGTGCCCGTGTTCCGCCGTTTGCTAGGGATGCAGGTCGGACGATTACGGTGCTACGTCGTGGCGCTGGTGATCGTTGGCCTCACGGCACCGATCGGCACCGCGATGTTGCATTCGGCCGGCTTCGATAATCCGGAGGATTTGACCGACAACCTCGGGATGTCGCTAATCATCCTCGCCCTCGCTCTGTTATGGACGCTCACAGCGGGACTGGCGGCCCTGGTAGTACTTGAATCCATCACGCCGACGGGATCAGTTCCGTCCCCGCTGGCGATGGTGCGCGGGACCCGCGCAGCGATGCGGCGAAGTCGCCGATACCGGCAACTCGGCTGGATCCTCGTGACGTCGGGCCTGTCCTCAGCCCTTCGTCGCGGCCCAGGCGATCCGACGTTCGACACGGCGCTGGTGCGCACGCTAGAGCGCTCCGGGGTCACGTTCGTGAAACTTGGTCAGATCCTTTCCTCGCGACCCGACCTCGTTCCCACGAGTACGGCGAACGCGCTCGCCGCACTGCAAGCGAATGTCACCGCCGTACCGACCGGGCCGATCCGCGCGCAGCTCACTTCGGCGTGGAAACGTCCCGTTGAGGAGGTGCTGGACGACTTCGACGACCAGCCGATGGCGGCGGCATCCGTTGCGCAGGTGCATTCTGCTTCCCTTGATTCCGAACCGGTCGTGGTGAAGGTGCAGCGCCCCGACGCGCGTCGGCAGGTACAGGTCGACAGCGACATTCTGCTGCGATTTACGCGAACTGCCGAGGCTCGATTCGACTGGGCCCGAGCCATGGGGATCGCCGATCTAGGGTCGGGGTTGACGAAGGTGCTGGCGGAGGAAGTCGACTACCGGATCGAGTCATCCAACACGCAGGCGATCCGTCAGGCGCTCGCCGAGCATCCTTCGATCGTGATTCCCCGGGTATTCGATGAGCTCAGCACGTCCCAGATTTTGGTCATGTCGAGGCTCGACGGGCGTACTGCCTCGTCGGCAATCGAGTCACTGCCCTTGGCAGAACGTGCGTCGCTGGCCCGCACCTTGCTGCGTGCCACGCTCGACAGCATTCTCGTGCACGGCGTCTTCCACGCGGACCTGCATCCGGGCAACATCCTGTTGCTCGAGGACGGACGATTGGGGCTGCTCGATTTCGGGGCTATCGGTGTGATCGACAGCGAAAGCCGCACCCTGCTAGCGGCGTTATTGGCCGCGATGGCCAGCGACGATTCGGTTGCCGCAGCTTCTGCGCTGCGGATGGTGCTCGATGTTGACGAGGACATCGATGAGCGTGCGCTACGCCGCGACCTGGGCCGCACGATGACGCTCATGCGGCATTCGAGCCGATTGGGATCCGGAACGGCCGGTGAGTTGTTCTCGCTACTGCGCACGTATCGGATTTCGGTTCCTGGCGATATCGCGGGTGCGCTGCGCACCTTGATGTCGTTGGAGACGACGTTGCAGGCATTCGATCCGTCGCTAACGTTATTGGGTGGGGCGCAGGAGGTCATGCCGTCTCTGCTAGGCTGGTTGGCCGCGCCGGAGCGCCTCGGCGCACAGTTGCTCGTCGAACAGCTCGTTGCGGCATCGGTGGCTCGCCGACTGCCCGAACGCGTCGAATCGACCAGTCGCAAACTCGCTGATGGGTCGCTGTTTGCGCAGGCAAATCCGCTGCATGACCCACAGGACCGTGCCTGGATCCGCAATGTGGTGGACGATGGCATCTCGGCGCTGTTTGCCTGCGTGCTAGCGATCGCGTCGATCTTGCTGCTGACCGCGAATGAACGCCCCGTCTTGGCCGAGGGGCTGACGACCGGCGTCGCGCTCGCCGCCGCATTGGGCGCTGGCGCTCTCGTTCTCGCCCTTCGGCTACTCGTGCGACTGTTCACCCGGCGCCAGGACGCCGCGCATCGTCGCGGCGGCGCTTAGCCCTCGCGTGTCACGACCACATTCCCGCGAGCGTGCCCGGACTCGATCGCCAGCACCCCTTGCGCGGCCTCATCAAAGTCGAACACGCCACTGATCTGGATCTGCAACTCGCCGCGCACCGCCGCCTGGGCGCACTGGGTGAAGACCTCGGTCGTACGGCGGCGCGCGACATCCCGACCGCCGAGTTCGGCGACGAGGTCCTTGCTAGCGACGCTGACGAGTTGGCCGCCGTCCGCCACGGCGCTCGCACCCTCGCGCAAGGTGTCGAACCCGACCAGATCGAACAGCGCATCAACGGGACCATCCTCGAGTACCGCATCGATCCAGCCCGACCCTGATGCGACGTGCCGCGCACCGAGACGCTCTACCAGATCACGCTTGGTCTGCGACGCCGCCCCGATGACCTTGATCCCCTGTGCGACGGCGAACTGGACGGCGGCCGAACCGACTCCCCCGCCAGCGCCGATTATCAATAGCCGCTGGCCAGCACGTAGGGCGAGTTGATCGATCGCGTCGTACGCCGTGCCGACCGAGACGGGGATGCTGGCGGCCTCGGTCCACGACAATTCATCTGGCACGTGGGCGGACGACGCCGCGGTCAATACCGTGCGTTCAGCAATCGTGCCTACCGCCGGCGCCGGCGAGCCGAAGACGTGATCGCCGACCGCAAAGCCGTGCACATCTTCGCCGACTTGAGTGATCACTCCCGCTGCTTCGCGGCCCATAGCCATCGGGAAGACGACCTCGTAGAGCGGCGTCACACCGTTGCGCACCTTCACATCGGCCGGGTTGATTCCGGACGCCCGTACATCGATGACCAACTGCCCGGAACCGGCGGCCGGTTCAGGAACCTCCATGAACTGCATGACGTCAGGTCCGCCATACTGCTGAAATCCAAGAATCCGCACGCGTTCTCCTCACGGTCAGTACGGTCACCCTATCCGCCAACTGTCATAGCCTTCAGGTATGGCTTTCCGTGACGCACACCAGATTCAGTCCGCTCCACTGGCCGCCCTAGGGCTGTTGGGCGGATACATCACCGCTCGCGAAACTGGGGTGCGCCCGCTCGGTGGCGCGGTGTTGGCCAGCGCAGGACTGCTCGCCGGCAGGACCTGGCTGGCGAAAGCTGGACCGGTGAAGACGGCAGCGCTCGGTGCCATCTACCTCGGCGGTTTCGGCGCCTCACATCCGTTGGCGAAGAAAGTCGGTGCGTGGCCCGCAGTCATTGGCGCCGCCGCGGTGTCCGCGGTGTCGTCTTATCTGATCGCCGACCGGGTATCGGATTAGCGCGCGGCACGACAAGGTCGGCCCGGCAACTGCTGACTGGGAAGCGGCTGGGCAGCACCTCACGTAACCGCGGTTGAATCCTCATCTCCAACGGCGCTTCTTTGCGCCTCGGCGGCTCGGTCACGGTCGGGGGTGGCCGCGATACATACCGGTGCCCTGTCGGCGTACGCGTCACCGTGACGTGATGGCCTTCGATCACGAACGACCGTGCGTCCCAGCCCGGTAAGGATTTGGCCTGGTTACAACGCACACATAGACCCTGACCATTGCTGAGGGTTGTCGCCCCACCCGCGGCATAGTCGACGACGTGATCGATCTGCCGAATAGGTGCCCCGCACATCCTGCACGCCCGATCCCGCGCCACGATCGCCCGCCGCGTCGCGCCACCGAAGAACCGACGTCGCTCGTCCGCGCCGACGACCTCCCCACTCAACGGGTCGGTGAACAACCGCCGCACCCAACGCTGCGCGCCCGAATCGGCGATCAACGCGATCTCCCGCGCGATCTCCGCCGGAATCGGATGCTCCCCCATCCAGCCACACTCCTGGCCCACCACACCGTCCTGGGTAACGAATGTCGCTGCAGGCATCACCAACTGCACCTCAACGGGCACGTGCGCCGCCGTGCTGAACCCGCTCACACGGGCAAACAGTTCATCGGCCATGATCGCCGCACGCGAGCGTTCATCACCTACCGCTTTCTGGGAATCCGCGTGCCTACATAAGGCGGCGTACGCCGCCACGCCCTCCTTGACCGGAAGCAACGCCGACAGATAGACCATCGCATCCGGTGCCGGACGCACCGTCACACCTCGATCCTGATACGCCCGACGAATACGACGAGTGACCGATTCCCCGTCCACTTTCGCCGCCTCAGCACGAGTCTGATTCGCCGCGCGCCGAGCACTCATCCCGGCCAGCCGAGCACCGATCCGCTCATCCACCACCGCGCGATCATCCGGCTCCAAACACACAGTCTCCTTCGCGACGCTGTACACCGCCGACTCGCTAGCAACCCCAGCCGCCAGCAGCCCCATCGTCACCGGCAATTCGGTGACCAGCCCACGCGCAAGCGCAAGATCATTTGCCGCCCGATACACCGACACCCCACGCGCCAACGCGACCTGATCAGCCACACCCCTGCCAGCATCACGCCGCGGCACACCACGACTCATCGCCATAGCACGCTGCGCGGCATCGAACGCGACCACGACCTCCGCCTCCAACGCCGCCGTCACCGCACGCAACCGGCGTACATCAGCGAGCATGTCGATCAACGCCGGATCCGGCATCTCCCGAACCGACCCAGAAGCCTGCGCGAGTGATCGCACCACCAACAGCGCATCACGCAATGCCGCAGCCGGCGACTCATCACGTGCACCCGTGTCCGTCGTGCAGCAATCAATGCTCATACGAACAACTGTACGAAGAGCGACAGACAAGATTTGTCGAATCGGGTACTGCCGGCCGAAAGAATTTCGGACAGCTACTACAAATGGCGCCTGGCGCGACCGATTCCGACACGCGTCCAGCCCCTACGCGACTGCGAGGGTGCCCAGCGCAATACTGAAACGAGCCTTTCTCACGCGCTGGAGACACGAGCGCCGCGGCATCCGAGAACACCGACGATTGCGAGAACCACACATGGAGTCCGCCGACGCACTGCTGAACCGACTTCGGGCACCTGCCGGGCTCGTCCTCATCGCGCTCACTGCCGCGCCTTGGCTCACCCGCGAGCACCAAGGCATTCGCGAGTACTACTCAAAATGGGACGGCCTGGTCGTCGCAAACTCGCAGTTTCTGGGTCTCGCCGTCGC
Organism: Cumulibacter soli; assembly: GCF_004382795.1. NCBI lineage: Bacteria > Bacillati > Actinomycetota > Actinomycetes > Geodermatophilales > Geodermatophilaceae > Cumulibacter > Cumulibacter soli. Next base: position 15,583 of record NZ_SMSG01000014.1, read on the forward strand.
CGCGGCAGTCATCATCGTCCTCATGGGTGCGCTCATCGCCGTCGCCGCTAGTCCAGCAGCGACAGTGGCTGGCGGATCGCTCATATTGTTGGACACCATTATCTCGATGCTCAACACGGACGGCGGATTCACGCCCGCCTCTGGAGCTTGGATAACGGCCGCACTTTCCGCGTGCATGGTCGCGCTCGGTCTCGCGGCCTCAATGAGCCAGCGTCGCCGCTAAGTGCGCGCTGCCGCCCTCGACGCGATTCGCGTAGTCTCAAAGCCCTCCACAGGTCTATGTCCAGGACGGAGCGGTCGTGCGCACCATATCTGATGATCTCGAACCGACAATAGCGATCCGGACGTACGTCGCGTGAACGCCGCCACTGTTGATGCGCTGCTCGTTGCCGCCGTCGTCACCAACGGGCTACTCGCCGGGCTTTTCTTTGCTTTCGCGTGTGCGATTACGCCAGCTTTGCGACGGGTTGACGATCGTACTTACGTGCGCGCCTTTCGCGCGATCAATAGTTCCATCCTGAATCCCGTGTTCATGGTTGTATTCCTCGGCGCCCCTGCGACCGCAATCATCGGCGCGATCGCGCGTGTGGGCGCTGACGTTCCGCACTCGTCAGGATGGGTGATTGCTGGCGGGATCCTGTCGGCGCTCACGTTTCTCATCACGGCGATGGCGAATGTGCCGCTGAACCAGGGTTTGGATCGCGCGGACGTCGATACCGATGCGCAGCAGCATGCCGCGCGCGAGACGTTCGAGGCTAGGTGGAATCGCTGGAACCTGGCTCGCACGCTCACCAGCGCGCTGTGCATATTGAGCCTTACAATGACCATCACCGCAAGCTAACGGTCCGCAGTAGTCCCCACAGACCGCGACACTCGCACCAGCGTCACTGTGAACCGTATGAGGTGTGGCCGGGGAGCCGTCAGAAATCAGCTTCGAGCGCGAGACGCTCCGCCAAGTAAGCATCTGGCGGCGGGTTCTGTAGTCGATCCCGCACAAAACGACGTACGCGTTCGCGTACCGCCCGTGATTCTCCGGTGCCGACGCCCACCAGCACCTCAACGTCACCCCAGTCCCTGTTCCAGGCCTGCGAGGTATCCACGTTCAGCGGTAGTTCCGCCCATGCGTCATCGTCGAGCAATCCACGATCGGGCCTGGCGATAAGGACGGCCACTCGGCTCGTGGGACAGTATTGGCCAGACTGCTGCAGTCGATCAACACGGAAACACGCTTGCATCCGCCAGTACAGCTGGCCGTGCTAGACGGTATGGAGTGACCGCTCAGGGCTCCTGAGGGTTGCAGGCCGGGGCCCCACTCACAAATAGTCGTGGGTTA
>NZ_SMSG01000015.1 GCF_004382795.1 Cumulibacter soli
TTGTTCGGCGGCGTCCTACTCTCCCACACCCTCGCGAGTGCAGTACCATCGGCGCTGTAAGGCTTAGCTTCCGGGTTCGGAATGGGACCGGGCGTTTCCCTTACGCTATGACCACCGAAACACTATGGAGGAACACGACCCCCACCACGCCCCGCGTTCACGATGTAGTCGTGAACGCCGTTTGGTTGGCGTGGTACGGGTGACCGTACCTCGAGAGTTACACAGTGGACGCGGGCACAAGAACAATCAACAATTGCTTGCGCAAATAAATCTAATGATCATGCTTTGTGGTCAAGCCCTCGGACTATTAGTACTGGTCAGCTCCATGCATTACTGCACTTCCACTTCCAGCCTATCAACCCAGTGGTCTACTGGGATCCTTACCCCGTTAACCGGGTGAGAGCCCTCATCTTGAAGCCGGCTTCCCGCTTAGATGCTTTCAGCGGTTATCCGTACCGAACGTAGCCAACCAGCCGTGCTCCTGGCGGAACAACTGGCACACCAGAGGTTCGTCCGTCCCGGTCCTCTCGTACTAGGGACAGCCCTTCTCAAGACTCTTACGCGCACGGCGGATAGGGACCGAACTGTCTCACGACGTTCTAAACCCAGCTCGCGTACCGCTTTAATGGGCGAACAGCCCAACCCTTGGGAGCGACTCCACCCCCAGGATGCGACGAGCCGACATCGAGGTGCCAAACCATCCCGTCGATATGGACTCTTGGGGAAGATCAGCCTGTTATCCCCGGGGTACCTTTTATCCGTTGAGCGACACCGCTTCCACCAGCCAGTGCCGGGTCACTAGTCCCAGCTTTCGCTCCTGCTCGACATGTCTGTCTCACAGTCAAGCTCCCTTGTGCACTTGCACTCAACACCTGATTGCCAACCAGGCTGAGGGAACCTTTGGGCGCCTCCGTTACATTTTGGGAGGCAACCGCCCCAGTTAAACTACCCATCTGACACTGTCCCTGATCCGGATCACGGACCGAGGTTAGGAATCCAATTTAAACAGAGTGGTATTTCAACGACGACTCCACGAACACTGGCGTGCCCGCTTCACAGTCTCCCACCTATCCTACACAATCCAAACCGAACACCAATATCAAACTATAGTAAAGGTCCCGGGGTCTTTCCGTCCTGCCGCGCGTAACGAGCATCTTTACTCGTAGTGCAATTTCGCCGAGTCCATAGTTGAGACAGTCAAGAAGTCGTTACGCCATTCGTGCAGGTCGGAACTTACCCGACAAGGAATTTCGCTACCTTAGGATGGTTATAGTTACCACCGCCGTTTACTGGGGCTTAAATTCTGAGCTTCGCCCCAAAAGGGGCTAACCCGTCCTCTTAACCTTCCAGCACCGGGCAGGCGTCAGTCCGTATACATCGTCTTACGACTTCGCACGGACCTGTGTTTTTAGTAAACAGTCGCTTCTCGCTGGTCTCTGCGGCCACCACACGCTCCCACCGCACGGGTGTTCACGCGCCGTGGCCCCCCTTCTCCCGAAGTTACGGGGGCATTTTGCCGAGTTCCTTAACTATGGTTCACTCGATCGCCTTAGTATTCTCTACCTGACCACCTGAGTTGGTTTGGGGTACGGGCCGCTCAGAGCTCGCTAGAGGCTTTTCTCGACAGCATAGGATCATCCAATTCGCCTCATACGGCTATGCATCGGTTCTCACGTGCTAGCGGTGCGGATTTACCTACACCCACGCTTCGCCTTACTCCGGTACTACCACTCACCGGTAGGACTACCTTCCTGTGTCACCCCATCGCTTGGCTACTAGAAGTTCGGGTCACGCGCTCCCCACAATCATTCCCCGAAGGAAACGATCAAGGTTCGGGCGCTTAGCATCCCTCCGCTCACCATGGACGCTCATTCGCGGGTACGGGAATATCAACCCGTTATCCATCGACTACGCCTGTCGGCCTCGCCTTAGGTCCCGACTTACCCTGGGCGGATTAGCCTAGCCCAGGAACCCTTGGTCATCCGGCGGCAGAGTTTCTCACTCTGCTTTCGCTACTCATGCCTGCATTCTCACTCGTGTGGCGTCCACGACTGGCTCACGCCGCCGCTTCTCACCCCACACGACGCTCCCCTACCCATCCACGCCCCTGGCCGACGAATCGACAGGACATGCGTGAATGCCTTAGCTTCGGTGGTGTACTTGAGCCCCGCTACATTATCGGCGCAAAATCACTTGACCAGTGAGCTATTACGCACTCTTTCAAGGGTGGCTGCTTCTAAGCCAACCTCCTGGTTGTCTCTGCAACTTCACATCCTTTTCCACTTAGTACACGCTTAGGGACCTTAGCTGAAGATCTGGGCTGTTTCCCTCTCGACTATGAAGCTTATCCCCCACAGTCTCACTGCCACGCTCTCACTTACCGGCATTCGGAGTTTGGTTGACTTCGGTAAGCTGTTGGGCCCCCTAGGCCATCCAGTGCTCTACCTCCGGCAAGAAACGCGTGACGCTGCACCTAAATGCATTTCGGGGAGAACCAGCTATTACCGAGTTTGATTGGCCTTTCACCCCTAACCACAGGTCATCCCCTCAGTTTTCAACCTAAGTGGGTTCGGTCCTCCACGACGTCTTACCGTCGCTTCAACCTGCCCATGGCTAGATCACTCGGCTTCGGGTCTAGCGCATGCGACTCGATCGCTCTATTCGAACTCGGTTTCCCTACGGCTACCCCACACGGGTTAACCTCGCCACACACGACTAACTCGCAGGCTCATTCTTCAAAAGGCACGCTGTCACCCCTCAAGGCTCCAACGGCTTGTAAGCACACGGTTTCAGGTACTATTTCACTCCCCTCCCGGGGTACTTTTCACCATTCCCTCACGGTACTAATCCGCTATCGGTCATCAGGGAGTATTTAGGCTTATCGGGTGGTCCCGACAGATTCACAGCGAATTCCACGGGCTCGCTGCTACTTGGGTAACTACAAACGGAGATCACGGGTTTTCAGATACGGGGGTCTCACCCTCTACGCCAGCGCGCTCCACACGCTTTCTCCTAACCACGCAACTTTCTCACTCCGCGTCGCATCGGCAGACACAACACTGCAGCCCCCACGACCCCCAACACGCAACGCCTGCCGGCTATCACACGCGCTAGGTTTAGCCTCATCCGCTTTCGCTCGCCACTACTCACGGAATCGCGGTTGCTTTCTCTTCCTGTGGGTACTGAGATGTTTCACTTCCCCACGTTCCCTCCACACGCACTATGTGTTCATGCGCGGGTAACAGGACATGACTCCTGCTGGGTTTCCCCATTCGGACACCCTCGGATCACAGCTAGGTTGGCAGCTCCCCGAGGCTTATCGCAGCCTCCCACGTCCTTCATCGGCTCCTGATGCCAAGGCATCCACCGTGTGCCCTTATCAACTTGGCCACAAAGATGCTCGCGTCCACTGTGTAATTCTCAAACTACGGGCAACCCCGCCCCCACACCGACGCACACCACTACACCCACCCACAACAGGCAAGCCCAGCAGCAGTCCATCAAGGAAACGGTCCGCAACCCCCCGCCGCACCACCACGCACACGCAGCAGCACAACAAAAAGGGGGCCTCCACAAGGAACTCATCCGAGCCCTCAGGACCCAACAGCGTACTCTACAAACCCCCGCCAACCCGCACACTTTCCACGCCCACCCACAACAGGCAAGCAGTACTCACACACGAACCAACAAAGAAGCTCGAACTAGTCAATGTTCCACCCATGAGCCCCACCAGGGCATGAACATCCCTGAGCAGGCCTGGACCAGCACACCACCAACGCGATGCACCAGCCAGATGCTCCTTAGAAAGGAGGTGATCCAGCCGCACCTTCCGGTACGGCTACCTTGTTACGACTTAGTCCCAATCGCCAGTCCCACCTTCGACAGCTCCCTCCACAAGGGTTAGGCCACCGGCTTCGGGTGTTACCGACTTTCGTGACTTGACGGGCGGTGTGTACAAGGCCCGGGAACGTATTCACCGCAGCGTTGCTGATCTGCGATTACTAGCGACTCCGACTTCATGGGGTCGAGTTGCAGACCCCAATCCGAACTGAGACCGGCTTTCTGGGATTCGCTCCACCTCGCGGTATCGCAGCCCTTTGTACCGGCCATTGTAGTATGTTTGCAGCCCAAGACATAAGGGGCATGATGATTTGACGTCATCCCCACCTTCCTCCGAGTTGACCCCGGCGGTCTCCTATGAGTCCCCACCATCACGTGCTGGCAACATAGAACGAGGGTTGCGCTCGTTGCGGGACTTAACCCAACATCTCACGACACGAGCTGACGACAACCATGCACCACCTGTATACCGCCCAAAAGGACCCCGTATCTCTACGAGTTTTCGGTATATGTCAAGCCTTGGTAAGGTTCTTCGCGTTGCATCGAATTAAGCAACATACTCCGCCGCTTGTGCGGGCCCCCGTCAATTCCTTTGAGTTTTAGCCTTGCGGCCGTACTCCCCAGGCGGGGCGCTTAATGCGTTAGCTGCGGCACGGAAACCGTGGAATGGTCCCCACACCTAGCGCCCACCGTTTACGGCGTGGACTACCAGGGTATCTAATCCTGTTCGCTACCCACGCTTTCGCTCCTCAGCGTCAGTTAAAGCCCAGAGACCCGCCTTCGCCACCGGTGTTCCTCCTGATATCTGCGCATTTCACCGCTACACCAGGAATTCCAGTCTCCCCTGCTCCACTCTAGTCAACCCGTATCGACTGCAAGCCCAAGGTTAAGCCTCGGGATTTCACAGCCGACGTGATAAACCGCCTACGAGCTCTTTACGCCCAATAATTCCGGACAACGCTTGCGCCCTACGTATTACCGCGGCTGCTGGCACGTAGTTGGCCGGCGCTTCTTCTGCAGGTACCGTCACTTACGCTTCGTCCCTGCTGAAAGAGGTTTACAACCCGAAGGCCGTCATCCCCCACGCGGCGTCGCTGCATCAGGCTTTCGCCCATTGTGCAATATTCCCCACTGCTGCCTCCCGTAGGAGTCTGGGCCGTGTCTCAGTCCCAGTGTGACCGGTCGCCCTCTCAGGCCGGTTACCCGTCGAAGCCTTGGTAGGCCACTACCCCACCAACAAGCTGATAGGCCGCGGGCCCATCCCTAGCCGAAAAATCTTTCCACACACCACCATGCAGTAGCGCGTCATATCCAGTATTAGACGACGTTTCCATCGCTTATCCCAGAGCTAAGGGCAGGTTGCCCACGTGTTACTCACCCGTTCGCCGCTAAGTCACCCCAACCGAAGAAGGGGGCTTCGCTCGACTTGCATGTGTTAAGCACGCCGCCAGCGTTCGTCCTGAGCCAGGATCAAACTCTCCGTGAATGAATATAACCAACACCCCACAAAACACAGGGGCAATCAGTAACAAAACGAAGAACACCAACACGCACAAACACGCGCCGATGCACAAAATGACCACTGACAAAAACACACAATGCTGACCATCATGTGTAAATACCAAAGGAATCCCCAACACCAGAAAACAACACCCACAAAAGGCGCCATCCCCCAATGCCCGAGGACAATAAAAAAATTGGCACTGACTTTCAAGTACGCTGTTGAGTTCTCAAAGATCGGACGCACACCCA
>NZ_SMSG01000016.1 GCF_004382795.1 Cumulibacter soli
AGCGACAGGAAGTTGTGCCGCGGCGGCGGGGACGTCGTTGCCCATTCCAGCGAGTTGCCGAAACCCCACGGGTCATCAGCAGTGGTGACCTCGCCGTACTTGTACGAGCGGTACATGTTCCAAATGAACGGCAACACCGACGCACCGAGCACGAACGCGAACACCGTCGAGAACTGGTTCAGACCCGCGAACCCATCACTCATCAGGTAATCACCGTAGCGGCGGGACATGCCCTCGTTACCCAGGTAGTGCTGCACCAGGAAGGTGCCGTGGAAGCCGATGAACGTCAACCAGAAATGCCACTTACCCAAACGCTCGTTCATGAACCGGCCCGTGAACTTCGGGAACCAGAAGTACGTACCGGCATACGCCGCGAACGCGACCGTACCGAACAACACGTAATGGAAGTGCGCGACCACGAAGTACGTATCCGAGACGTGGAAATCAATCGGCGGCGCCGCGAGCAGCACGCCGGTCACGCCACCGAACAAGAACGTCACGATAAACCCGACCGAGAACAACATCGGTGTCTCGAACGTCAACGATCCCTTCCACATCGTCAGCACCCACGTGAAGAACTTCAACCCCGTAGGCACCGCGATCAAGAACGTCATAAACGCGAAGAACGGCAACATCACCGACCCGGTCGCGTACATGTGGTGCGCCCACACCGCGATCGACAACACCGCGATCGACGCCGTCGCGAACACCAGACCCTTGTAACCAAAGATCGGTTTACGACTGAACACCGGGATGATCTCCGAAACAATCCCGAAGAACGGCAACGCGATGATGTACACCTCAGGGTGCCCGAAGAACCAGAACAAGTGCTGCCACAAAATGGCGCCACCATTCTCCGGTTCGAACACTTGCGCCCCCAGGTTGCGATCCGCCAGCAACACCAAGAACGCCGAGGTCAGGATCGGGAACGCCACCAGCACCAACATCGAGGTGATCAACGTGTTCCACGTGAAGATCGACATCCGGAACATCGTCATACCCGGCGCGCGCATACAAATAATCGAGGTAATGAAGTTGACCGCGCCCAGAATCGTGCCCAGACCCGAAATACCCAGACCCACCAGCCACAAATCCGCGCCCACACCCGGCGAGTTCGTCGCATTCGACAACGGCGCATACGCGAACCAACCGAAGTCAGCACCACCCGCCGGCGTCAAAAAGCCCGACAAGTTCGTCAACGACCCCAACAAGAACAACCAGAACGACAACGCGTTCAACCGCGGGAACGCCACATCCGGCGCACCAATCTGAATCGGCACCACCAAGTTCGCGAACGCGAAAAACAACGGCGTCGCGAACATCAACAACATGATCGCGCCGTGATTCGTGAACATCTGATTGAACTGCTCAGGCGAGAGGAACTGATACCCCGGATACGCCAACTCCGCACGCATCAGCATCGCCATGACGCCACCGATAAGGAAGAAACAGAACGATGTAACGAAGTACATCTTCCCGATCAACTTATGGTCCGTCGTCCGCAACACATTGCTGAACATCGAACCTGGCTTCGCAGAATGCGGCGGCGCAGCAGTCGGTGCCGCGACAACCGGACGTTCAGGCGCGAGTGTCACAGTGTTC
>NZ_SMSG01000017.1 GCF_004382795.1 Cumulibacter soli
CTAGACGGTATGGAGTGACCGCTCAGGGCTCCTGAGGGTTGCAGGCCGGGGCCCCACTCACAAATAGTCGTGGGTTACCGGGCAGGACCGGCCTGCCTGGCCTATCCAACAGTTGTGGGAGGCCCCGGTGTTTACCGAGCGTACGAGTGTGGGGCTCGACGTGCATGCACGATCTGTCGCTGCGGCGGCGATCGATGGCACGACGGGCGAGTTGATCCAGGCGAGGCTAACGCCTTCGCACGAACACATCAGGTCGTGGATCACGGCCCTGCCGGGACCAGTCGCGGTGGCCTATGAGGCCGGCCCGACGGGCTTCGGCCTTCATCGATCCCTGATGAAGGCGGGGATTCGCTGCGAGGTCGCGGCACCGAGCAAGCTGCAGAAGCCCTCGGGTGATCGAGTGAAGACCGATGCCCGCGACGCGGTGCATCTGGCGCGGCTGCTGCGGCTAGACGAGGTCATCTCGGTGGCGATTCCGACTGTGGAGCAGGAGGCGGCCCGGGATCTGGTGCGGGCCCGGGAGGACTGTCGGGGTGACCTGATGCGGGCCCGGCATCGGTTGTCGAAACTGCTGCTGCGGCACGGGATTGTCTACTTCGGCGGTAATGCGTGGACGCAGAAGCACGATGCCTGGCTGCGGCACGAGGCGGTATCGCGGCTAAGGACCAGGGCGACCCGAATGACGTTCGACTCCCACTACGACGCAGTGCTGCCTCACCAAGGCCCGCCGCGATCGGTTGGCCGAGGAGATCGAGGTGATGGCCGCCGACAGCGAGTTCACCCCGCTGGTGCGGCGGCTGGGTTGCCTGCGTGGTGTCAGCACTCTGACCGGGTTCGCGCTTGCCGTCGAGATTGGCGACTGGCACCGGTTCAACGGCAACAGCATCGGCTCCTTTGTCGGGCTGGTCCCCAGCGAGTACTCCTCGGGTGCCTCCAGGTCGCAGGGATCGATCACCAAGACCGGCAACACCCACGTCCGCAGGTTGCTCGTCGAGGCCGCTTGGCACCACCGGGCGCGTTACACGGTCGGCAAGACCATGCGGGATCGCTGGGACCTCGCCCCAGCAGCAGCGCGGGCCCGCGGGGACGAGGGCAATCGGCGGCTGCACCAGCGCTGGGTGAGGTTCATCGACCGGAAGAAACGACCCACGATCGCTAACGTCGCCATCGCCCGGGAGTTGTCCGGCTGGTGCTGGTCCCTGGCCGTCATGGACTGACCGCCCATAGGCTGCTTCGTCGATCAACCGACTGGTGGCAGCGCGTGGAGCAACCCGCGGTTGTTCTATGAGCAGATCCTCGAGATCAACGCTCGCCCCTAGACACGCGGCCAAGCTCCAGCCGAAACCCCGTCCTGCGGTAACCAACCCGCGCATATCAGTCTGACCGCGCGTCGCCAACGACACGCTCACCAGCCACCTCGACGAAGCAACGAGGCGCCGCCGGCCCA
>NZ_SMSG01000018.1 GCF_004382795.1 Cumulibacter soli
CAAGAGTTCATATCGACGGCGGAGTTTGGCACCTCGATGTCGGCTCATCACATCCTGGGGCTGTAGTCGGTCCCAAGGGTATGGCTGTTCGCCATTTAAAGTGGTACGTGAGCTGGGTTTAAAACGTCGTGAGACAGTTTGGTCCCTATCTGCAGTGGGCGTTGGAAGTTTGACGGGGGCTGCTCCTAGTACGAGAGGACCGGAGTGGACGAACCTCTGGTGTACCGGTTGTAACGCCAGTTGCATAGCCGGGTAGCTAAGTTCGGAAGAGATAAGCGCTGAAAGCATCTAAGCGCGAAACTCGCCTGAAGATGAGACTTCCCTTGCGGTTTAACCGCACTAAAGGGTCGTTCGAGACCAGGACGTTGATAGGTGGGGTGTGGAAGCGCGGTAACGCGTGAAGCTAACCCATACTTTCCTACGCAACGTTCATCGGCGTAGGGTAAGTCGGCCCCTAAGGCGAGGCAGAAATGCGTAGTCGATGGGAAACAGGTTAATATTCCTGTACTTGATTCAAATGCGATGTGGGGACGGAGAAGGTTAGGTTGGCAAGCTGTTGGAATAGCTTGTTTAAGCCGGTAGGTGGAAGACTTAGGCAAATCCGGGTTTTCTTAACACCGAGAAGTGATGACGAGTGTCTACGGACACGAAGCAACCGATACCACGCTTCCAGGAAAAGCCACTAAGCTTCAGTTTGAATCGAACCGGGTGCTTATTCTTCAGGTACCGTCATCGGCCGCCGATATTGGCAACGGCCTTTTCTTCCCTGACAAAAGTCCTTTACAACCCGAAGGCCTTCTTCAGACACGCGGCATGGCTGGATCAGGGTCCTGGTCTCGAACGACCCTTTAGTGCGGTTAAACCGCAAGGGAAGTCTCATCTTCAGGCGAGTTTCGCGCTTAGATGCTTTCAGCGCTTATCTCTTCCGAACTTAGCTACCCGGCTATGCAACTGGCGTTACAACCGGTACACCAGATGTTCGTCCACTCCGGTCCTCTCGTACTAGGAGCAGCCCCCGTCAAACTTCCAACGCCCACTGCAGATAGGGACCAAACTGTCTCACGACGTTTTAAACCCAGCTCACGTACCACTTTAAATGGCGAACAGCCATACCCTTGGGACCGACTACAGCCCCAGGATGTGATGAGCCGACATCGAGGTGCCAAACTCCGCCGTCGATATGAACTCTTG
>NZ_SMSG01000019.1 GCF_004382795.1 Cumulibacter soli
GTGATCTGTTGACGGGTGAAGGCCTCCCGTTGCGAGAGTGGAGCTGTCTAGGAACCGCTCACGCATAACAGGAGGCCTTCGTGTCCCACGCTAATGCCGCGCTCACCCCACGCGCTCGATTGAGGCTGGCCAAGCTGATCGTCGAGGAGGAATGGCCGGCCGCTGTCGCGGCGAAGATGTTCATGACCTCACCGCCCACCGCCCGAAAGTGGGCGGCACGATTCCGGGCCGAAGGTTCCGCGGGGATGACTGACCGCTCCAGCCGGCCGCACTCGATGCCGACCAGGACGCCGCCTGCGGTGGTGAAGCGGATCGTGAAGGCACGGTGGCGCAGGCGGCTTGGACCGGTGCAGATCGCCGGCGAGCTCGGTATCGCGGCGTCCACAGTTCACGCCGTGCTCGTGCGTTGCCGGATCAACCGTCTGAGCCGAATCGACCGCGTGAGTGGTGAACCGATCCGTCGGTATGAACACGATCATCCCGGGGCGCTGATCCATGTCGACGTCACGAAGTTCGGCAACATCCCTGACGGCGGAGGACACAAGTTCCTCAGCCGACAGCAAAGCAAAAACAACGGGCGCGCCCAGGCACGCCGGACCGGTGAACGCGGCCACGGATACCGGCCCCGTATCGGAACCGCATTCCTGCACACCGTCATCGACGACCACTCCCGCGTCGCCTACATCGAAATCTGCGCCAATGAGAAGGCCGTCACCGCCATCGGCGTGCTGGAGCGGGCAGTCACATGGTTCGCTGAGCAGGGCGTAACGGTCGAGCGCGTGCTCTCAGACAACGGCCCCGCTTACACCTCCCACGCCTGGCGCGATACCTGCGCCGCACTCGGAATCCGGCACAAGCGCACCCGCCCCTATCGACCACAGACCAACGGCAAGATCGAACGCTTCCACCGCACTCTCGCCGACGGCTGGGCCTACGCCCGCTTCTACGAATCCGAAACCGAACGCCGAACCGCACTACCCGGCTGGCTGCACTTCTACAATCACCACAGGCACCACACCGCAATCGGAGCCCCACCAATGAGCAGACTCAACAACCTGCCTGGACATCACA
>NZ_SMSG01000020.1 GCF_004382795.1 Cumulibacter soli
GCTGGTTCGCCGGTGGCTGCGGGTGATTCGACTCCGGTTACCGGTAGTGGTTGGGTGCCGGAGTCTGAGGTCGCGTTGCAGTTGACTGATGCTGACGGTAATCCGGTTGGTGATCCGGTCACGGTGACTGCTGATGCTGAGGGCAATATTCCTGAGGGGACTGAACTTCTGGTTCCTGAGGGGACTGAGCCTGGTGAGTACACGGTGGTGGGTACCGATGAGAACGGTGCAGAGGCGACTGCGCCGGTTACCGTTACTGAGGCTGGTGTTCCGGCGTTGGAGGCTGGTTCGCCGGTGGCTGCGGGTGATTCGACTCCGGTTACCGGTAGTGGTTGGGTGCCAGAGTCTGAGGTCACGTTGCAGTTGACTAATGCTGACGGTAATCCGGTTGGTGATCCGGTCACGGTGACCACTGATGCTGAGGGCAATATTCCTGAGGGGACTGAACTTCTGGTTCCTGAGGGGACTGAGCCTGGTGAGTACACGGTGGTGGGTACCGATGAGAACGGTGCAGA